>JAXESA010000070.1:0-7900 GCA_034116205.1 Ruminococcus sp.
TATAAAATTGAGGCAACCTTTGAAGAAGTGCCAAAGGAAAATCCTACTGTTACTATTGAAAATATTCCAAACAGCACAATAAGTTTTACATATACTGATCCTGCCGGCACAGTACAAACCGCAACTGCCTCCGGTGATTATGTAGTTCAGTATAAGAGTGACATTTCTCTTGTTATTTCCCCTGAGGAGGGGTACCATCTTGTGAGTATCACAGGAATGACAACAGAAAGCACATTGCCTGTTGCAGGTAATGTCACAGCAACAGCTTCTCAGATTAAGACCGACTTAACTGTAAGCTATGAACTTGCAGAAAATCCTAAAGTTACTATCGATGTTCCTGCAAATTGTACAGTAGATTTCACATACACAAATGATAGTGGTACTGTGACAACAGATACTGTGACAACAGCAACCACAGACAGACAATATTCCGTTTACTACGGTTCTGATATTTCCTACAAGGTTACACCAAATGACGGATACTATGTAGAAGAAATGACCGGTGTAGCAACAAAAACACCTAAACCTCCTGTTGCCGGTGTAGTGACCGGTACATCAACAAACATAATTGCTGATGTTGCAAAGATTAAATGTACTATAAAAGTAAGTCCGAAAGTAACAGTTGAGTGCTATGACAGCAAAGGAACAAAGCTAACATCCGGTGTGGGAATAACCGTTGACGGAGTTACCGGAGTAAATACAACACAGACAAAAACTGTATTGTACAATGATTCAACCGGAGCTACTTTTACTGCAAGCATAGAGAATAGTAATAAGTATGTTTTCTTAGGTTATTATGATACTTCATCAGCTTCAGGTGAAAAGTATGCAACAGGTAGTTATGATGACTATAGCGTTACAGTAACTGATGGTAGCATTAAGGTATATAATGTTGGTAGTGACATAAAGATATATGCTATCTTTGCACAGCTTTACGAAGTTAAGTTTAATTACGAAAATCTTGATTCCTTTACCGTTAATGATGAAGCAGTTGCAAATGGCGGAGCTGTTTATGTAAAGGAGGGTGCAAGCCTTTCTTTGGCAACCGCCTTTGACGAGGATTATAAGATGACAAATGACTGTTGGGTAATTTCTCCAACAGGTGTTGGTACATTTACTCCAAACGCCGGCAATGCAACTTATGTTGTAGGTAACGGAGATGTGACAATCACCATAACCCCTGAAATCGCAACCTACACAGGACAAGGTAAGTGGGGAAGTAAGACATTAAAAATTGATACTTCCGGAGTTAAGAAAGATACACCGTGGTTTGCTGCAAAATTTGCAACAAGCTCTTCCGGTACAACCTACACTTGGGTGCGCTTTAGCAAGATGAGTGACGATAGCTATGAGTGTGTTGTTCCTGACGGTTACGATTATGTTAGATTCTGTAGAATGGCTACAAATGCAACTACTTTTACAGATACAACCACAGATGATATTAATGCGACAACTGCTTGGAATATTACAGACAGTTTCATATCTCTTGGAAAGAACAGTTCTGAATATACTCTTGCATTTGTAGATGGAGAAAAAAGCAAGATTACTGCAACAAAAAAATAAACAAATAATTAGAAAGGCGGGTGATGTCGTTGAATAGAAAGTCAATAATTTACAGGTGTTTGGTGGCATTGCTCTGCCTTGTTTGTATGATAGTTTTCACCTACTCTTGGTTTAACCGTGATAATAGAGCACCTGAATCTCCCGGTGACAGGATGTTGTATAGTGATAATGTTAATGTTAACAATAGTGCAAACCTTAGTATGAATACATATTTGGGAACTGAACAAGAGAACGGGGAAATTGTTTATCAGTCAAATCCGATTAATGTAAATGAAACAAATGTAGAAGGAAAACAGCCCGGAGATAAGGTACATTTTAAAACTAAGATTATCAATAGTGGTAATACACGATGTAAGGCAACATTAATTCTGAAAGGTTTTAAGAGTGCTCAGGATATTAAGTTTGGTGTGTTAAAACCAATGAATACCCTTAAGAGTTATAAATCAGAAACTGATGTTGAGCTTATTAGGAATGTTGCAGTTCCTGAAAAAAAAGGTAATAATGATGGATATGTCGAAGTAGATTGGTATGTGTGCTTTGATACTGAAACAATTACACTTGGATATTTGTACTTATTTGGAAATTAATTAAAGGAAGATTGTTTTGGATAAAATAAGAAAGATATTAAGTGCTTTAAGCTTTGTCTTTTTAGGCATAATGGTTGTGTTTGTAGTCTTCCTTTTTGTGCAGAGAGTAAGTGGTACAAATACCGGAATTTTTGGTTATTCGGTATATCGTGTCAGTTCTGCCAGTATGGAACCAGAGCTTTCCGTGGGCGATGTTATATTATCTAAAAAAATTATGACCAAAACACTTGAAATTGGTGATATTATATCATATAATGGTAGAGAGGGAGATTATCAAGGCAAGATTATTACCCACAAAATTGTTGGTATAGAAGAAACAGGCTATGGCCGTGTTTTTACCACCAAAGGAATAGCAAATTCAAGTGTAGATCCTGCTGTTGAGGAGTTTCAGGTTTTAGGGAAGATGCAGTTTAAAATTCCTGTTGTAGGAACTTTGTATAACTTCTTTATGACTCCATATGGGCTTGTGGCAGTTATTCTTCTTATTTTGCTTGCTTTTAGTAACGAAATTATTACCTTATATAGATTAGCCAAGCGAAAGGTACAAGAAAATGTTGTTAAAGAATATGAGGAGGCCGTCAAAAATGAAGAAAACAATGGCGACGGAAACAAAACTGAATAAGCGAAGTTTTCTTTCAACCGTAGTGCTATGTGCTATGGCTTTGCTACTGTGTGCTTCTTTTACTTTCTCCTGGCTTACTTCTAAAATTGATTATCTTAACACAGTCATTCGCATGGGTGAGTTTGGTGCAACAGTCAATGTTTATTATGAGGATGGTTCTCTTTTAACAACGGGAACTACTCAGGGTGATGATGTTGCTGTTGACAATGCGATTTCCGGCGATACAAACTGGGCTGCCGGCACGGTGGGTTATAGGTTTATAGAGGTGAACAACACCGGAACCATCAACCTTAACTCCTATCTCAGCCTTGGATTTAACTGTGCTAACTTTAGCGGAACAACCAACCAGGTTACAGACAGCTTTTTTGTAAGGGTTACAGACATAACCTCGTCTGTCAAAAGTTTCACCGCCTCCGGCAATAAGCTCAGCGGATATATTGAAAAGTTCAAGCCTGATACTGCATCAGGTATTCAGAAAACAGGCAAAAGCTTTACAGAGTCAACTGACACTAAAAAGCTTGGTGTAACAGTTGGTGGAGGAAAGTCCTACTACTTGTTTGAATACTGTTGCTATGACCTTTCTCCTTTGCTCTTCTCAGAAGACAGCACAATTTCCATTGATGCTAAAATCAGAGTTCAGCAGACAAATGCTCCTGCTGTAAAGAGTGACAAGGGTTTGATTACTGTAAGTGGAGACGAAAATTTGAAAGATGATGCCACACCTGTAAAGAATACAACTGATGTGCCTTCATCAGAAGTTAATACTGTACCACAGCCAACAGAGCCAATAAAGTCCGATACGGAAGTTGAACCAACTCTTCCTGATAACACTGTTGTAGAAACAACTACGGTTGAGCCTACTACATCTTCAAATGATAAACCTACTTCAACTGAAAATAAATCTAAAGAGGAATGGGAAGCTCGTACCCTTGAGGGTGGCAAAGCTTGCGAAATTATTTCCTACAACAGTTCCAAAAAGATTGTTGAGGTTCCAACAAAGATTGGCAATGCTGTGGTTGTTGCAATAGGAAGTAGCGTATTCTCCGGTACAAATGTTGAAAAGGTTACTATTCCTGCAACTGTATCTAATCTGGATGCAAATGCATTGAATGTAAAGACTATTAGAAATGTAGATATTAAGAAAGAAAATAAAGTTAACGGTGTTACATATACATCACCTTACAGTGTAAAAGACCTGGTTGTTTATTCAGCAGATAAAACAATGCTCATAAAATACTTGTCACAGAAAACTGATAAGGAATATACTGTTGATAGTAACACAGTTGCAATTTGTGACAATGCATTTAGCAATGTTTCACTTAAAACTTTAGACTTGTCAACTGCAAAGTCAGTAAGCTCCTCAGCTTTTGAAAATGCAGAGATTGACAACTATGTATTCCATACTATTGAACCACCTGTTGTTTCATCAATGAACACATTTGGTGAAGTTAAAACAGAATACAAGCTAAGTGGAGTGTCTTACAAGGCAGACACAGTTCTCCATGTGCCTGAGGTTGGTTATGATAACTATTCCAATTCAACTGCATTTGAGAGTTACGCAAAAGCAAAGGCAATTAAGAAAGACAGTACAGTTGGAAGCTGCGTTACTACTATAAAGAAAGATGGACTTGTTTATTCTATCATCAAAAATAATACCGAGTATGACGGAGTAAAATTTGACCGTGAGGGTAGGGTTTATCTTGCAGTGGTAACAGGATATTATGATATTCCTGACGACGGAGTAGTAAAAGTTCTGTCCTCTCTCGTTTATACCAAGGAGACTAAGGATACACATAAAAAGGTTGCATACTCTTGTCCTGTTGTGGGAATTGCTGATAATGCGTTTGCCAACGCAAAGGCAATGAAGATTCTTGTGTTGCCGGACAAAAATGTCCACTATTCCAGCGATGCTTTCCAAGGCTGTGACGACTTGGGTTTGATTGATTACGATTCTGTACTTCCATTTGATGTAAGCAAGTTTGATGCAATTATGGACTATTCTAAGATAGCTTCATCAGATGGCGATAATGAAGAGAACAATGAATAAATAAACAAAAAGCAAGTGGTACTATGTCACTTGCTTTTTTAGATAAAAAGATTTTACAGAGAACTTTATAAATACTCTGTAATTCCACTTTAACACAATGTTCGGAGGTTTGTATGTGTAGATTAAAAGGAAAAACAGCTATTATCACAGGAGGAAATTCCGGTGTTGGAGGAGCAACAGCTTTGCTCTTCGCCCGTGAGGGAGCAAATGTTATAATCAGCGCCCGCCGTCAGCCTGCTCTTGACGAAGTAGCAGCAAAAATTAAGGAAGAGGGCGGAAGTGTAATCACCGTTTCTGCCGATATTTCAAAGGATGAAGATTGCAAAAATCTAATGAAAACAGCTATGTATGAGTTCGGACAAATCGATATTCTTGTGAACAACGCAGGTGTTCTTGACACAGGCCTTGCTCCTGTTGATAAGTTTGACAATGACGAAATCCAAAAGATTATTTCCATCAATCAGGTTGGTACAATGCAGTGCATTCGTGCTGCACTCCCATATATGACCGAGGGTGGTTCTATTGTAAATGTTGCCTCTGTTGCCGGAGTAAACGGTGGTGGCGGAGCTGCATATGTTTCCACAAAGGCTGCCATTATCGGCATCACAAAGCACACAGCTTTACTCCTTGCTGACAAGTACATCCGTTGCAACGCAATTTGTCCCGGTACTATTGTCACACCAATGACAATGAATATGAAGCCGGAACAGCTTGATATGCGTATGATGGGAGCAATGAGTAAGCACGGTGACCTAAAGCTAAAGCCTTGTATGGCTGAGGATGTTGCCAATATAATTGAATTCTTTGCATCTGACAGCTCAAAAGCTCTTACAGGTCAAATCGTAGTAAGCGACTTTGGTGCATCCTTATAATCTCAAAAAACTAAATTATCTCACCCCAACGCTGTTATAGTGTTGGGGTGGTTTTCTATCTGTATTTATTATGTGTTGGGTTCTTTTGTGTTAAAATATCTTTTCAAGAATAAACAAATATAGTATAATTGTTTATAATGTATAACTGAATCATACCACCTAAAAGTGATAAATATGTGGATAGGTTAGAAATGAGGAGAAGTATGTACGCAATAGAAACTAAAGGGCTTACCAAGTATTACGGCAAGTCCAGGGGGATAGTTGACCTTGATTTAAAAGTTGATGAGGGGGATTTCTTCGGTTTTATCGGGCCAAACGGTGCGGGAAAAAGCACCACAATCCGTACTCTCTTGGGACTTATTAAGAGTAGTTGCGGTAGTGGGAAAATTTTTGGCAAGGATATTGAAGTTCAGAAGAAAGAAGTCCTTGCAGATGTGGGGTATTTGCCAAGCGAGGCAGTTTTTTACACCGGTATGCGTGTAAAGGATATTATAAAGCTCTCTGCCGATTTGCGAAAAATGGATTGCTTAAGGACTTCTAAGGAATTGTGCGAAAGGCTCAGGCTTGATGTTAATAAAAAGATTGAGGAGCTTTCCTTTGGAAACAGAAAAAAGGTTGCCATTGTTTGCGCACTCCAGCATAACCCAAGGCTGTGTATTCTTGACGAGCCAACAGGAGGTCTTGACCCACTGATGCAAAAGGAGTTTTTCTCGATTTTAGAGGAGAGAAACAAGCAGGGTGTAACAGTTTTCTTGTCTTCGCACATTCTGTCGGAGGTTCAGCACAACTGCACCAAGGCAGCAATTATTCGAGAAGGTCAGATAATTGCCTGTGACACCGTTGACAAGCTGTCAAAGACAAATGCCAAGAGAATACATATTCAGGGGGATATTGACCTGTCGCTTTTCCCCGACACAAAGGATATTCAAAAGATCGAAAATGGAGTCAGCTTTTTGTATGGCGGTGACATAAATCAGTTGATCAAAATTCTTGCACAGAATAATATCAAGGACTTGTCAATTTCAGACCCTGACCTCGAGGAAATTTTTATGCACTACTATGCAGTTGGGGAGGAAGAGTAATGACAATTTTTATGCACGAGCTGAAACAAAACAGAAAATCACTTATAATATGGACAGTTGCAATCGCCTTTTTGCTGGCAACCTGCATTTTCCTTTTCCCGGAAATGAAAGGTGAGATGGACAGCGTAAGCGAGGTGTTTTCCTCAATGGGCGGATTTTCGGAGGCTTTTGGTATGGATAAAGTAAGCTTTGGAACGCTTACAGGCTTTTACTCCGTTGAATGTGGAAATATTTTAGGACTTGGTGGAGCATTCTTTGCTGCCTTTACCGCCGTTACAATTTTAGCTAAAGAAGAAAAGGACCACACAGGTGAATTTCTACTGACACATCCCGTCAGCCGCTGTGGAATTGTAACAGGAAAACTGATTGCTGTCCTTGTACAACTTGCTGTGCTGAACATAATAATTTATCTTGTTGCAATAGGCTCAATAGCCCTAGTCGGTGAGGAAATCCCATGGAAAGAGATTACACTTCTCCACACAGCATATTTATTGATGCAGTTGGAGCTTGGTGGTATCTGCTTTGGAATTTCTGCATTTTTACGCAGGGGAAGTATAGGTATAGGCTTGGGAATTGCAATCCTTCTGTACTTTTTAAACATCATTACAAACATTTCCGAAAGCACCGAATTTCTCAAATATATAACTCCATTTGCATATGCAGAGGGAACTGATATAGTCAGCAATTTAAGTCTTGATCTGCCCCTTGTTCTTTTAGGTGTTTCCTACGGTATTGCAGGAATAATCTGCGGTTACATTAAGTACTCCAAAAAGGATATTACATAAAATATGGTAAGAAAACTATATGTAACTCTGTTTTTGGTATTAGGCACAATTTTCTTAATTTCCACATCAGGTTGTACAGGAGATGTAATAATAGAAGAAAGTACAACAAAAACAACCGTTGCACAAACTACCCAAAGTATAACCTTATCTGAAAATTTTGATTATTCATTAAAAGAAAATAAATATACAAAATTCCTTGGAAAAAAGGTGCAGACCGTCATTGATGAATTTGGCAGGGATTATACCCTGCGTTGGGATGGGGGATGGAGTTACATAACCTACAAAAATGTGCCTTTTAGTTTTGCATACTCCTCCACAGCAGTTGACCAAAATAAACTGCTG
>JAXESA010000071.1:0-5226 GCA_034116205.1 Ruminococcus sp.
TGATGTAGCTGTTGCAAGAATTGTCGATTTGTCAGCCTTGTATAATTCAAATTCTGCACCGGAAAGGTTAGCTGTGCCGTCGCTGTTTGTCTTAACTACCTGAATGTTGAAAGCAAACACCTGAACTGTAGGACCCTGCTCAACTACCTTAGCATCGTCATTGGCATAGTCAAGATAAACCTGGTTGTTGTTAGAAGTTTTACCTACTGTTGCATTCTCGTTAACTGTGGCATCAAATACAACTACCATTTTCTTAGTTGCATCATAAATATTCTTTACATAACCGTCTGCTGTATCTGCTTTGAAGTTTACAGCAAATGTGTATGTATTATTATCACTAGCTGCGAAAGGAACATCTACTGTATATTTATCAGCACTAACAAGGGTGTTTTCGGAAAGTGTACCGTCAGCTGTGTAGTAAACCTTTACAGAGTCCTCATTGAATGTAAGACCTGCGTCCATCTTATCGACAATAGCATATTTCTTCAGCATAGCGTCTGCAGAACCGGGAACATTAGCTTCAAGCTTAAATTCAACTGTGCTACCTACACCTGCTGTTGCATACTTTGCGTTTACATCTGTGTTGTCAACCTTTGTGATTGTCTTGTCAAGAACGATGTCATTTGTGCTAACCTTAGAAGCCAGGTCAACCTCGCCAACTGCAACCCACTCTCTTCCGTTATAATTAGGAAGAACAACAATAGAGTCGTTAGCCTTTGTAGCAGTACTCTTTGCTACCGGGTGAATGTAATAGATACCTGCTGATAGTTGTCCATTACCGCTTTTACTGCTATATGTAATAGTATCTGTTGTGGCATCCCATTGCTTAACAGGTGAGCCTAAAGAGCTTAGATTAGTCTTACATTTAGAGATAAGAGTCTGTGTGTTAGCGTCAGTACCTTCTGCCTTAATCGCATTAGCAACCTCTGCCGGAATACCTGTAGCAGGTGTAACTTCACCTGTTGTTGTATTAACACCGGCAATTTTGTAAATATCAAACCTAAACTTACCTACAACAGAACTATCGCTTAGCTTAAATGTTACATCAGTTGAGGCGTTCCTATCAGCACTTGCACCGAAAGGAATCATCACTGCCATTGTTGCAACTACTAAAAGAATTGCAAAAATTTTCTTAATTGATTTTGTCATTTTCATTTTCTCCTTTTTCAATAAAATATATGTAATTTATTTTATACCATGTTTACCTACAGGAGCTTTTGCTCTTGTTTTTTTCTTTCTCAACATATATGCACAGGCAAGAACTGTGCCTACGCCAAGAACTAAACTACCATACAACAGGAAGTTGTGTGGCATTAAGTAATCAATACCGGTATGTGGAACTGCGATTTGTACATTTAATGCAGCAAACGAATGTGTGTAAATATTATTTGTATCGTCATAGGTTGCACCGTCAAAACAGAACCACTGCTGATTCTCTGACAGCGTATAGCCCTCAGCGGCTGCTGTTTCTACAACATAGTACCACTGATAATTTTTAGAACCACTGAGACCGTTGCCGTTTTCAGCAAAAATATCCAAATCGCTAAATGTAATTTCGCCGTTTTAATCGGTTGCCAATGTTTGAATTGGGCTGTCATTAGCACCTGGAGTAACTTTATCACCGGTAACCTTGTAAAGGCTAAATTCAGCACCTTTGAGCCTTATAGCATCATCAGGAACTGTACCGTCATCGTTAATTTTGTCAACCTTTAGAACAGTGATTGCACCCGGTGTAGAAACATTTTCAAAGGTTGGGGTATCAGTTGCGTTGCCATCAACCATAAACGATTCATAGTCAAATGTGACATAGTCGCCGTTTTCTGAATCAACCGTATAATCGTTAAGATTGCCCTTGTAATAGGTAGGAGTTACACTAAAGGTATTGTCCTCATTTCGGCTTACTACAACCTTTAGGATAATTGTATCACTGTCAATCTGATAGTCAGTGTCGTTTACACTTCCCTCTGTAATTTTGTAAAGGTAAGTACCCTCTCCGTCGTATGTAATACTTTCAAATTCAACCTTGCCGGAAGTTTCTGACGGAATCTTTGTAACAGTTTGACTTCCAATTCCCGATGTGTCCAGCGTTTCATCATCGCCAAGGCCGATTGACTTCATACCCTCTAAGGTGAATGTAAATTTTTCACCATAGTAGTTTTCACCGTCAAGAGTCTTTGTCACAGCAGGAGTGTACTCTGTCTCTTCCTTACGATTTGTAAAGGTGTAGTTTGCGTCATCGCTGAGAGTTCCTTCAATTACATCCGTTAAGTTGGTGTATCCGTAGGAATCTTCCTCAACAATCTGATAGTCAACACCCTGTGGAATATTCTCGAAAATATAAGGTGTACTTTGACTGATTGTTCCTGTTAATCCGTAGTCCTCGTATGCACCGTCGCTATCAAGGTCAACAAGTAGCTTTACAGTAAATTCTGTATTGTCATTAGAAAGATTATTATTATCCTTATCAACAACTGTTTTGTTAACGGTAATATCATTTGTAAGAACTGTATTTACATATGAAAGCAACATATGTGTAGGGAGAATATCATCACTATCAGAATTGAAAAATTTGAATAGTGAAGTGGTTTCTCCCTGACCTGTCATAACAAGGTTTGTCGGCGAGGCTTCTATATCTTTTGAAATGTCGTACAAATCCCAAGTAATACCGTAACTAATCTTACTTCTGTTGCTTGTCTTAATCACACTTTGTGTTGTGTCGGGATAGGTGTTAGTAAACTTTGTGTATATAGTGCCCTTTGTGTCAGAGGAAGAATATGTTGGGCAGGTATTTTGACCCTCGGTATCTCCGTTCCACGCACTGCCGGCTACGATGTAGTTATTGGTTAATTTTCCGTTATCATCAGCCTCAACATTAAACTTAAATCTGTTGTATATGCCGGTTGCGGTTTTTCTTGCAATGGTAAATGTAGTTGTGGTGTCGGAAATTGGGTAGTAGCAATATGTTTTTCCATCGACCTTATAGGAGGACATCAGACTGTAATTAGAAGGTGTTGTATCGTCACAGTCCTGTGCTATTGCAGGAACAGCACCGCTGTCGCCAAACCAAGTACAACCGGACGGGTCAAAGAACAGCAATCTGTCCGAATTAAGAGTTACCTTTGTATCCTTTGGCGTGTTGTTTTCGGTAACCTGTAAGTACGACTGGGGTTCAAACTGTTCGCTGAAAACAGCACTGTCACCATTTGCCAAGGAGAATGAATTACCGTTGGTAACAGCATAATAGCTGTGTCCGTCTGTTCTGTCGTTGAAGGTATAGTTTTTGTTTGAAATATCTGTAAGAGAACCGTCCAAAGCAGGTTGGTTCTTTACTGTGTATCCAAAGGAGTCTAATTCCTCAACCTCATCTGCAAGGATAGGGTTGACATTCGATGCGTCAACGGTTTTAGTTACCTTTAGGGAGTCCTTTGCAGGAACAAAGTTAAAGCCAACGCTGAGGTTTGACTCAATCATACCTCTTTCCATATAGAAAACTGTAAGGGTATGCTTTACATTAGGGTTGTTATTGTCAAATTCCGAAGTACCCAAAGCATAGGTGCCTGTTGTGTTTGCATTGTTTGGAAAAAGCTGTGGAAAATCTGCTGAATATCCGTAGCCTGAAACACTTGTATCGGTTACATAATTCAAAGCGTTCACTTTATCTGCCTTGTAGTAAGTGTCTATGTTGTTTACATAGGACTTCATCTTGGCAAAGTCAATGCATCCGCTGGACTTTTTGTGGTCACCGCCCATATCAAGAACAAGCACACCGTCAAGATATACCCAAAGGTCATCGTCACCGGAGAATGTAAACTGTGTATTCTCTCTGTTTGCACCGCTTCCGATTGTGCCGTTTTCACCCAAGGTAAAGTCAATGTCAAGTCGCATACCAAAGCCAAAGTCATAGGCATTTCCGCTATGCTCGGTTGAACGGTCAAAGGGGAAAAATCCGTATCCGTCACCGTCACTTGAAAATCCGCTTAGTGCGTCCTTAACCTGGTGTGAATTGTGGGCGTAGTTCATTGTGTACTGGTTTGTGGAGTAACCGCTAAAGTAACAGTTGTCCTTACCGTTGTTACTGTCGAACTCAAAATAATCGTTGCCCTTTGCAGTCTGGGACTTCCTCATTGGGAAAGGCGAGTTAATGACTGTGCCGTATCCGTTTGTTGTAAGCCAGTCCGCATCAAAGTAAGGTAGTGTAACGCCGTTTGCAGTAAGCATACCGTCACTGTTAAGGGTGGTATCTGCAAGAGCAGAAACAGAACCGTTAATTGTGGAAGATGTTGCGTTTGAGTCATTTGGTCTTATTTTAAATTTTCTAAGACCGCTTATCCCTCTGCCAACATAATCATTAGGTTTACCATAGAAGTTACCAAAATAGAGAGGATAACTCCAGTTGCTATTAAGAGTAGCGTACTCGCCCAAGGCTTTGTTAAAGTATTCATAAGGCTCACGGGCGGCATTATTTTTGTTTTCGTCACTGTCCTCAACAGTTCTGTAATAGCCCGATAAACTGCTACGCCACTTACCGTTATCCTTGATTTCCTCGTCCATATAGTAATCATAGAATGAACCGTTTACAGAAATAATTTCTGTACCGCTTGTCTGATTTTCAATATCCACATTTGCATTGTATTCCTTGGAGTCGGTGGTGTTACCCTTAGTTATTTCAGTAACCTCTCCGCCTCCGCTACCTGATACGCTCTGTGTGATTTCAAGACGGCTGTCACCGCTGTATTCACAGTAGAGCTTTACATTAAGGGTAATTGAACCTGAGGTAGCAATACACTCAATCTGGTCATTATTGGTGTTTGAAATGAGTCCTGTTGCCACAGTAGCGCTATCCTTAAAGTAATAACCGTTGGCAGAGTAGTCGTTACCGTCACTGTTATAAACCTTGAACTGGTAATTAGCTTCGGAACCGGTAAGTGTAAATGTGCCGGTATAGCAGTTGCCGTCATTGCTTGTCAGTTTCCAGTCGGGGTCACTTACTGCCCAGTTGTTAAAGGTACCGATAAGGTAATAGTCCTTATTCTGTGGAAGCTGTGCACCGGATTCTACTAAGTCTGAATTAGCGCCGGTATCCGCATTTTCTGTATTTACAGCAATAACAGAAATGCTGGATATAGCAGTCATAAATGCCAAAATAACAGCAGTTGATGTCCTTGCAATTAATTTTGTCAACTTACCTTTTTTCAAAATTGTTCTCCTTCCTAAAATTTTGTTTTG
>JAXESA010000072.1:0-4255 GCA_034116205.1 Ruminococcus sp.
GGAAGCAGTTTCCCTGTTTTCTCATTCCTTTTGGGACTTGTAATACCAGTACTGTTTATTATCGGTGCTGTAAAGAACAAAAGCGTCGCATAAAAATATTGGGTAGTTTTTGCCCTATATCAATTTATTAAACTTAAGGAAACACTGAATAAATCACTTTACACATCTTGTTTGCATATTTTCCGTCAGTTCGCCCAAAAAATCCTCGCAATACGTCAGTATTCCTGCGGTTTTTTGAACGAACTGACGAAAAATCTGACGGCACAATCTGTGCAAATGATTTAATCAGTGTTTCCATAATAATATTGAATGAACGGCTTGATTGCCCGTTTTATTGGTGCTCACCTCCATAAAGGGAAGATAAAGCAATTAAAACCATCGGTTGAACCGGTGGTTTTAATTTTTGGTAAAAATGTATTATGGGGGGTAATAAAAATCACCCTCTAAAGTGAAGGGTGATTATAGTCAGCTTTTGCGTTCTATTTCCTTTGACTTTTTGTATTCTGTGTGATATATTTTAATAAACAGATAGTTGTTTAACAAAATATGCTAAAGAGAGGTAGAAACAATGAAAAAATTATCATTAAAAAAGCTAAGCTGTTTACTTTTAGTTTTAATCTGTGCAGTAACCTGTATTAGTATGCCTGCTATTGATGCGTCGGCAAAGGTTGTAAAGCCCTCCAGGGTTGCTATTACTGCGCTAGCTAGATATAACAAATCGACTGTTGGCTTAAGGTGGAAAAAAGCCAGTCGTGCAAAGGGTTATCAGGTTTATATGAAAACAAATGGCGGTAAATTCAAGAAAATCAAGACAACAAGTGGAAGATACCTTAAAAAATCAGGTCTTAAGATAAACAGTAGCTATTACTTTAAGGTTAGAGCATATACAAAATATAAGGGCAAAACCTACTACGGTTCATTTTCAAATGTGAGAAAAATCAAAATGACCTCTTATGTTTTTCTTGTGGATGTAATGGAACCGTATGCAAGTAGTAGCTATGAAGCTTACAAGGGAGCAGACAGTCTGTATATGGGTGGTAAACCGTATTATAAAAGTTTTAAAATTGGTTGTTGGAAAAGTTATGCAACATTTAACTTTCAAGGTAAATATTCAAAAATATCCTTCTATTACGGCGGAAGGGATGGCTATGACAATGATATGACAGCTATGTTCTATGAGGATGGAGAGTTGGTTAAAACAATAAATCGAAAATATGAATCACTCCCAAGATATTATTCAATTAATGTAAAAAATACTTATCAATTTAAAGTTGAGATGGGTGGTGACTATGGATATGGCGGTTTTGGAAATGTAAAGCTGTACTATTAATCATAAAAATAGAATAAACACAATTATTTGAAATTATCATTGCAAAAAGTAGTTTTCAATATTCACAAAAAAGTTTGCTTGACATAATTTAAAGTTTAATATATAATAATATTGAATGAACGGCTTGATTGCCCGTTTTATTGGTGCTCACCACCATAAGGGCAGACTGAATTATTGGTGCTCACCACCATAAAGGGCAGACTGAATTATTGGTGCTCACCACCATAAAGGGCAGAATATTGCAATCAACAGAAAGGGAGAAGCTCGTCTTCTTCCTTTCGCTGTATTTGGAGAATAATATGAACACCACACCTGTGTCAAACCCTTATTTTTATTATGTTGATGGAAATTATATTGAATATCTAAAGGAATGTGAGTTACAGAAAAGGGGATTTACCTGCGTTCCCAATGCTCATTATTGGAATACCGATAAATTTGTTTTTGGTGCTGTGCTGTGTATAAATGATTTATCATATTTTGTTCCTGTTTCCTCTTACTCTCGTAAACAACAGGATTTAATTTTGATTAAGGACAAAAATGATAAGCATATTCTTGGTTCATTGCGGTTCAATTTTATGATACCTGTTCCCAATAACCTATTACATAAATTGGATATAAATAATTTGCCAACAACAAATAATAGGGTGCATACGAGTAAAGAACTAGCTTTTTGCAGACGAAATAGAGATAAAATTTATAAGTTTGCCCTTAAAACATACAATAGAGTAAAGAGTGGTAATTATCCTGAACTGAATAAAAACAGTTGTGACTTTGAATTGCTTGAAAAAGCAAGCTTGGAGTATGAGAAAAGATAGTATTGACATTATTAAAGTACAAAAGGTATATGTGTTATGAGAATAAGTCCGATAAATTCGGGCTTGTTTTATTTTTTATAGGTATTATTAGGTAGAATATAGACAAAAGAAAACAGGCAACTCGTAGGAGTTGCCTGCAAATAATTTGTGGTTATTTTATTTTACAAATTTCCTCCACAGTATTTACTGCGGTATCCATATATTCTCCGTCAAAGTCCTCTATTTGTCCTTTGTCAACAAGACTTGCGATAGTTGGATTTATTGGGAGTTTGGCAAGTACTTTTAGGTCGCTTTTCTTTGCAATTTCCTCAATGTGGCTTTCGCCAAAGATTTTGTGCTGTTTTCCGCAGTCGGGACACTGGAAGTAACTCATATTCTCTACAATGCCCAATATAGGAATGTTCATCAGCTTTGCCATATTCACAGCCTTTTCTACAATCATTGATACAAGCTCCTGTGGAGAGGTAACTATGATTATTCCGTCAACAGGCAGACTTTGGAATACTGTCAGGGGAACATCACCTGTTCCCGGTGGCATATCCACAAACATATAGTCAATGTCTTCCCATATTACATCTGTCCAAAACTGCTTAACAGCTCCTGCAATAACAGGACCTCGCCATACAAGGGGACTTGTTTCGTCAGGAAGTAGCAAATTTGTTGATATAACGCTTATTCCGCCCTTAGAAACAGCAGGGAAAAGACCGTCGTCGTTGCCCATTACCTTGTCCTTAATGCCAAATGCTTTTGGAATAGACGGGCCTGTCATATCTGCGTCCAAAACTGCTGTTTTGTAGTCCTTTTTGTTCATCAAAACAGCCATAGCCGAGGTTACAAGGCTTTTGCCTACTCCGCCCTTGCCGGATACAATGCCGATTACCTTTTTTACACTGCTTTTCGGGTTAAGCTGTGCTATTGGGTTTTGTGGTTCTTTGCTGCTGCAACTTTCTCCGCAAGAGGAGCAATCGTGTGTACATCCCATTTTTTTACCTTCTTACTTTAGGAAACACTGATTTAATCAGTGTTTCCTTTATTTTATTACTAAAAATTATTCTTCTGTATTTTCTGTTTCTTCCTGTGTGTCTGTTGTTTCGTCAGAGTTTTCTGTTTCTTCTGTTTCCTCAGGTACTTCATTTGCAGACTCAATTTCTTCCATAAGTCCGCCCTCAATAAAGCCCTCGGCCTCGTCCTCAACAGCAATTTCAAAACCGCTGAGGAAGGTGTATGGAATACCGTAACCCAAAGCAACACCTGAAAGGTAAACAACCATCTGGTTACTTCCCAACAAGTCGCCCAAAGGAAGTCCCGGTGCAAGGCTTGTCAGAAGGATGTAAAGTGCCGGCAGGTCAAGGATGATAAGTGTTGCAAGGCTGAACCTCTTAACAGGCTTACCGTCACCAACTCTTGTTGCGTAGAAAAGGATAAGACCAAATACAGCGGTTACAAGTGCATTAATTACGCTTTGTACTGTGTCGGTTTGATTAAGTGTACTAAAGAAGTATGTGCAGATTACAAAGGCAATAATCAAAAATGCCGAAAGTACAAGGTTGATTGTGTTTTTCTTTTTCATAATAAAAATCCTCCGTTATTTTATATTAGGATGTTTTTAGACTATCTTTCTGTTTTTACACCCTGATATGTCATAATAAGTATAATATAAATATGTGACAAACATATGAACTTGTAAAATTATTCTTTAACTTTTGCAGTAAGGCAGTACCAACCGTTTAAAAACAGCTTTTGGGTAATTTCAAAATTCTTTGAAACCTCTTCAATCACCTCGCCAACCCTTGTGTCGATTATACCGCTCATAATGTAGGTTGAGTCCTTTTTCATAAAGGTTTTTACACCTTGGGATAGGAATATGATTGCGTCAGCCACAATGTTGGCTACAACAATGTCGAATTTTCCGCTGACCTTTTCGGTGAAGTTGCCCTCAATAGCGGTGAATTTGTCCTCTACATTGTTTAGCACAGCGTTTTCCTTTGCAGTCTTTACCGCCATAGGGTCAATGTCAACACCCACAGCACTTTTACCACCTAATAGCAGAGATGCAATTCCCAGTATTCCGCTGCCACAGCCAACATCAAGAACGGTTGTGTCCTCTTTT
>JAXESA010000073.1:0-10873 GCA_034116205.1 Ruminococcus sp.
ATAAGCCTTTTTACATCATCAAGGTCATACTTTTTAAGACGAAAAACTTCCATTATTAATCCTCCATATATTTCTTAAATATCAAACAGGCGTTGTGACCGCCAAAGCCAAGGTTTGTAGATGCTGCAACTGTAACATCTCTCTTGACAGCCTTGTTTGGTGTGTAGTTAAGGTCACATTCCTCGTCCTTTTCGCTATATCCGATTGTTGGAGGGATTACTCCGTTTTTAAGAGCCAATGTACATACAATAGCCTCAAGTGCGCCTGTTGCGCCAAAGAGGTGACCTGTCATTGACTTTGTTGAAGAAACATTTACATTGTAAGCGTTTTCTCCAAGGGCAATTTTAATAGCCTTTGTTTCGGTTACATCGTTAAGGTGTGTTGATGTACCGTGAGCATTCCAGTACCAGTCCTCTTCACCTGTTACACCGGCCTCTTTCATAGCTGTCTTGATTGCATTTGCAGGAACTTCAGCAGTTGAATCGGGAGCTGTAATGTGGTGTGCGTCACAGGTGTTGCCATAGCCGGCAATTTCGGCGTAAATCTTTGCGCCTCTATTCTTTGCATGCTCATATTCTTCAAGAATCATACAAGCACCGCCCTCGCCCATAACAAAACCATCACGATTTTTGTCAAAAGGAATTGATGCTGTCTTTGGGTCGTTCCTTGTTGTAAGTGCTTTACAGTTCTGGAAGCCTGCAATAGCAAGTGGAGAAACAGCAGCCTCTGCACCGCCTGTGATAACTGCGTCACAATATCCGTCCTTAACTGCGTGGAAAGCCTCACCAATAGCGTTTGCACCTGTTGCACAGGCTGTAACGATTGGCACACAAGGTCCCTTTGCCTTAAAGCGGATTGCGATTGTGCCTGACGCCATATTGGAAATCATCATTGGGATAAAGAAAGGACTAACCTTTCTTGCACCGAATTTTTCCATATTGATGGAATTTGTATAGAAGCTTTCAAGTCCGCCAATACCTGAGCCAACATAAACACCAAGCTTTTCGCTTTCGATATTTCCAATAATACCGCTGTCCTCAACAGCCTCGGTAGCCGCTGCAACAGCAAACTGAGTGTAAAGGTCGTTTTTGCGGATTTCTTTCTTTTCAAAATATTTTTCAGGTTCAAAATTCTTTACAAGACCGGCAATTTTAACCTTAAGGCCCTCTGTGCTGAATCTCTCTTCAGGGATAAAATCAATACCGCTTACGCCGTTTACAAGATTATCCCATGTTGTCTTCATATCGTTTCCCACAGGAGTAACTGCTCCTATGCCGGTTACTACTACTCTTCTCATATTAGCTGCCTTTCTCTATTTTATTTGTGCAGATGTATTTGCAAAATGTGTTACATTGCCATTCCGCCGTCAACACGGAGAACTTCGCCTGTGATGTAGGAAGCATCATCCGAGGCAAGGAAGCAGATTGCATTTGCAACATCCT
Source organism: Ruminococcus sp. (assembly GCA_034116205.1). Taxonomy (GTDB): domain Bacteria; phylum Bacillota; class Clostridia; order Oscillospirales; family Acutalibacteraceae; genus Ruminococcoides. Next base: position 1,443 of record JAXESA010000073.1, read on the forward strand.
CAGGCGTTCCTCTTCTCTTCATTGGAATACCATCGTCAATAGACTTCTTAACCTTGTCACTTAAAGCGTCTGTCATATCTGTTGCAATATATCCCGGTGCAATGGCATTAACTGTAACATTTCTTCCGCCAAGCTCCTTTGCAACAGACTTTGTAAGTCCGATGATACCTGCCTTGGATGCGGAATAGTTAGCCTGTCCTGCATTACCCATAATTCCTACAACAGATGCAAGGGAGATAATTCTTCCGCTTCTCTGCTTCATAAAGTGCTTGTAGGTAGCCTTAATCATATTGTAGGTACCCTTTAGGTTAATGTTGATAACAGCGTCAAAGTCCTGCTCCTCCATTTTCAGCATTAACTTGTCCCTAACGATTCCTGCGTTGTTTACAAGAATATCAAGACCGCCGAACTCCTCAATGATTGCGTTGACAGTTTCTGTAACAGATGCAAAGTCGGAAACATCGCTCTGATAAAACTTTGCCTTAGCACCCATATCCTCAAGCTCTTTGATTGCAGGTGCAGCAACTTCGCTGTCACAAATATCTGTGATAATTATTGTTGCGCCCTCACTAGCAAGCTTTTTGCAGGTTGCAAAGCCAATGCCCCTTGAACCGCCTGTAACAACGGCAATTTTACCTTCTAATTTCATATGTTACTCCTTGTCTGTCCTTAAATGTTAAGGGCATCTAAATCTTCTTTATTTTCAACCTTAATCGCAGTTACTTCCTTGTTAATCTTCTTTACAAGTCCTGTAAGAGTTTTGCCCACACCAACTTCAATAAAGGTGTCAACTCCCTTTGCAATTAAATTTTCTACTGTTTCCTGCCACTTAACAGGGTTTTTGCACTGGTTTGTAATGAGAGTTTTGTAGTCGCCCTCATATGGCTGTGCTGTGTAATTTGAGTAAAGGGGAATTTTGGGGTCGTTAAGGTTTAGTTTGTCCAAAGCCTCTTTTAGTCCAAGGGAAGCCTCCTCCATATACGGTGAGTGGAAAGCTCCGCTTACAGCAAGAGGTACTGCTCTGCCTCTTTCAGCCTTGATTTTTTCGCAAAATTCATCCATAACAGCCTTGTTCATAGCAACAACTGTCTGTGCAGGTGAATTGTAGTTTACAGGCCAGCATTCGTCAAATTCTTTGCAAATTTCTTCAATTCTCTGTGGAGTTAGTTTCATAACAGCAACCATAGCGCCTGCTGTCTTGTTGGCAGCCTTGTCCATAAGCTCGCCTCTCTTGCACACAAGCTTAAAGGCATCCTCGTAGCTAAGCATACCGCTAAAGCCCAATGCCGCAATCTCTCCAAGGGAAAATCCCGCTAAATAATCAATATGTACGCCCTTTTCAGCGACGGCAGCAGCAGCAGCCAAATCGGCAGTAAATACAGTTGGCTGTGTGTTAATTGTAACGGAAAGCTCCTCTTTTGTGCCTTCAAAACACTGGTGGCTTGTACCCTCACGTATTGAATCAGCCATATCATAAACAGCCTTAGCCGCCGGTGAGCAGTCGTAAAGCTCCTTGCCCATTCCGGGATACTGAGCGCCCTGTCCGGAAAAAATTAATGCTACTTTACCCATTTTGACGCTCCCTTTAGTGTTTCCTCAGCCTGAGCAAACATCTCTTCAATCATTTCTCTTGCAGGCTGTTCACGGTTTACCATAGCGGCAACCTGACCTGCAAGTACAGTACCGTTTTTAACATCGCCCTCTCTTGCTGCAAGGCGGAGCTTACCTGTACCCATATTTTCAAGGGTTTCGTCATCACACTTTGAACGGTCATATTCGCAAACCTGATATTCCTTTGTAAAGCTGTTTTTAATTGCTCTTACAGGGTGACCAAGTCTTTTACCTGTTACAACAGTATCAATATCCTTAGCCTTAAGAATCTTATCCTTGTATTCCTGTGCAATAGTACACTCGTTGCACACCAAAAATCTTGTGCCAACCTGAACGCCCTGTGCCCCAAGCATAAATGCTGCGGCAATCTGTCGTCCGTCGGCAATACCGCCTGCTGCAATAACAGGAATATTAACAGCATCAACAACCTGAGGAACAAGTGCCATAGTTGTAAGGTCACCAACATGACCTCCGCTTTCGCCTCCCTCTGCAATAACAGCAAAAGCGCCACGCTTTTCAACCATCCTTGCAAGGGCAACAGAAGCGACAACAGGAATAACCTTGATTCCTGCCTCAGTCCACATAGGCATATATTTTGTAGGGGTACCTGCGCCGGTAGTAACTACCTTTACACCCTCTTCAACAACAACCTTTGCAACCTCGTCTGCAAAAGGTGACATTAGCATAATGTTTACGCCAAAGGGCTTGTCGGTCATTTCCTTACATTTTCTGATTTCCTCACGGAGCTGTTCTCCGTTTGAGTTCATTGCGGCAATTAAGCCAAGACCTCCGGCATTGCTTACGCCGGCAGCCAATGAAGCGTCGGCAACCCAAGCCATACCGCCCTGAAAAATAGGAAATTCCAAACCTAATTCTTTGTCTATGACTGTGTGTATCATCCATGTACCTCCTAATGTCAATTCCTGATAAATGCAGATTTTTAGTGATTTTCTACAATATTTTTCACCCATACAAATCTGCGTTAGGACACAATTTTCCAATCTTCATAATTGTACTATATTTTGGAGGTGATGTCAATGTACAAGCCGCCTAAATTTTCCGTAAACTTTTTAAAAATAAATAGTTTATAAACCAGATTTTATAGAGTTAATAGACACTTCTTTAATAAACTGTCAATTATCTACCACTTTTTCAGGGTTAACTGCAATAATCCTCCAAGGCTTTTCTAAGGGAAACATCCCCCTTTACCTCCACACCTGTTTTAAGTTTTTTCTGGTCATCTACCGGCAAATTATTAACCATTGTGTCCGTTGTGATTATCGGGTCGTTCTCTCTTTCTCTGAATACGGCAAGTCTGCCCTGATAATCCTTTAGGCAGTATGTGGCGGTTTGCTCCTGTTTCACCTTTTGAGAATCCACCAGCTCGTCCGTTTTCATTTCCAATGTTGCAGATGTAAAAACTGAGGCAAAAAGTATTACTGCTGTGGTTACAAAAGCAATATATTGTTTCATTTTTCTAGCTTCCTTTCAAAAAAATAGAAAAATATTCTATCAAAGAATTATTTTTTCATTAAATTACACGAATATTCATACCTACACAAAGATTTTTTGCACCTATGCTGAAAAAGTAAAAAATAGGTTTATTTTTTGTTCAATTTATGATACAATACCGTTAGTTCTGTATTTTCATATATATAAAGAAAAAAATAATACATAATATAACAATGTATCGTTTATTATTATTGACAAAAACAACTTAAGCTAAGCATTTGTAAAAGCTTTAGGTAAAAATTTTTAAGCAGTTGTTCTGCTTACACTGTGCTTAGTATCATTTCCATTTTTAAAGGGGGTTTGTCGTTTTGAAGGAAACTGACATCAGTAAACTTACCAAGAAGAAAACTTCCGGCAAAAGCGATATTGAAATAGACAAAAGGGGAGCAGTTAAGAATGTGTTTTCCGGACTATGGAAAATGATTTTTACAATCCTTATGGTATTTATCTTTGCTTTTATTGCCGTGGGTATCAGCCTTGGTATCTATATCTTTGGAATTGCAACCGAGCCAACAGGCATTGACCTTTACGACATCAGTCTTAACCTTACAAGCCACATTTATGTAAAGGATAAGGACACCGACAAGTACAAGGAATATCAAGCACTGTACGACAGTGAAAACCGTGTATGGGTTGACTTCAAGAATATTCCTCAGCAGATGAAGGACGCAATGGTTGCCATTGAGGACAAGCGTTTTTATGAGCATAGCGGTGTTGACTGGCAAAGAACAGGCGGTGCTATACTCTCCCTTGTATCGGGAAGCAACAGCTACGGCGGTTCTACAATAACTCAGCAACTTATAAAGAACATCACAGATGACAACCAGGTTTCTCTTACAAGAAAACTGAGAGAAATATTCCGAGCCCTCAACCTTGAAAACGAATACACCAAGGATGAAATTCTTGAGGCATACCTCAATGTTGTAAACTTCGGTAACAACTGTCAGGGTTGTCAGTCTGCTGCCCAGCTTTACTTTGGCAAGGATATTCAGGACTGCTCCATTGCAGAATGTGCCGCAATAGCAGGCATTACACAGAACCCAAGCAAATGGAACCCTCTTATTTATCCGGAAAACAACAAGGAACGCCGTGAGATTGTTCTGAAAGAAATGTACGGTCAGGGCAAAATTACCAAGAAAGAATATGAGGACGCCTTGAAAGAATCTGAAAAGATGAAATTCAAGGGTTATAACCAAAAGAAAGAAGAGGAAGAAACACAAGTTCAGAACTGGTACATTGATGAACTCTTCTTTGACCTTAGAGATGATTTGGCAAAGGAATATGACATTTCCACTGATGCCGCCACAAGAATGATTTACACCCAAGGTCTTAAGGTTTACTCTGCAATGGACACAGATATGCAGAAGTATGTTGAAAAGGTTGGACGAGGCATCAACACCGACGGTATATATGGACTTCAAACAGCAATAACCCTTATGGACTATGATGGAAGAGTTATTGCCTCCACAGGTTCCTCAGCCAAAAAGGAAGGCAACCTGGAATTTGACAGAGCCACAATGTCCTCTTTACAGCCCGGTTCTTCCATAAAGCCTGTTGTAGTTTACCCATATGCTATTGAACACGGTTATCTCACCTACGGTTCATTGGTTAAGGACGAACCACTTGAAAACTACAAGGTAGGTGCTGACGGCTATCCTATTGAGGGTCCTACAAACTGGTACAACAGCTACAAGGGCTCGATGTCACTTCCTGATGCAATAGAAATTTCTTCCAACGCCACAGCAGCACAGGTTATGGATCAAATCACACCACAGGCTGCCTACAAGCAAGTAACACAGATGATGGGATTCAAGCACCTTGACGAAAAGGACGGTCAAGAGGTAGGTGCGCTATCAATCGGTGGTATGACCGGCGGTGTAACCGCAAGAGAAATGGCAGCTGCCTACCAGTATCTTGGTAACGGTGGTCAGTACTACGAGCCATACACCTATTACTATGTAACAGACAACGACGACAAGATTATTATAGACAAGAGAGATAAGCTTCCAATTCAGGCTTACTCCGACGAAACAGCCGCAATTATGAATAGGGAGCTGAACTACAACATCACCAACTCCCAAAACACCCAGGCATATAATGCTAAGATTTCCGGCTGGGATATAATCGGTAAAACCGGTACAACAAATGACGACAAGGACAGTTGGTTCTGCGGGGCATCTCCGTATGCAACTCTTGCCATATGGACAGGCTTTGATACACCTGCAACCAACCCTGACACATCAATTTCAGCAAAGCTGTTCCAAAAGATTATGACAAAATACCTTAAGGGCAAGCCTAAAAAGGAATATAACTTCCCGGCTGATATGGAGGAAATTTACTACTGTGTAGATTCGGGACTTTTGGCATCCTCCTACTGCTCTAACACAAGGATAGGGTATTACTTTAAGGATAAAAAACCTGACTACTGTTACGGTGACCACAGCGGTGCTGTTTATAACAACAACGATGACACCTATAACAACAACGACGACTATAACTACTACGATCAAGCCTACGAAACAGCCACCTATGGTGAAGAGGAAAACAGTAGCATAGAAAACGACACTTCTCCATCTCAGGAAAACGAAGAAACTAATGCTATCGAAAACCGGGATTCTCCGGAAACACAAGCACAGGAAACTCAGGCTCCTGCTGAAACTCAAGCACCTGCTGAAACTCAGGCACCTGCCGAAACTCAGGCTCCTGCCGAAACTCAGGCTCCTGCCGCACCAACTACTGCAGTGGCTGAATAAAAAATTAGTTATAAATTAATATACAATATGGAAAGTAAGAGAGGTACAGATAATGATTCCAGTAGCAATAATGGGGCATGGAACAGTTGGCTCCGGAGTAGCAGAAATTTTGACTACTCACAAACACAAACTTTTTAAATCTGTTGGAGAAGAACTTTACATTAAGCACATCCTTGATCTTAGGGAATTTCCCGACAGTCCTTTAGCCGACAGATTTACAAAGGATTTTGAGGATATTATCAACGACATTGAAGTAAGAGTTGTTGTTGAGGTTATGGGTGGAATTCACCCGGCTTACGACTTTGTTAAGAGATGTCTTCTTGCAGGCAAAAGCGTTGTAACCTCCAACAAGGAGCTTGTTGCAAAGTGCGGTGCTGAACTTCTTCAAATCGCAAAAGAAAACAACGCAAACTTCCTTTTTGAGGCATCAGTTGGCGGCGGTATTCCAATTCTCCGTCCTCTTTCACAGTGCCTTGTTGCAAACGAGGTTGACGAGATTGCAGGTATCCTCAACGGTACAACAAACTTCATCTTCGGCAAGATGATTAACGACAATATGGACTTTGACGAGGCTCTTAAGCTTGCTCAAGACTTAGGCTATGCCGAAAGAAATCCAGAGGCTGACATTGAGGGTCACGACGCTTGCAGAAAGATTTGTATTCTTGCTTCCCTTGCATTTGGTAAGCATATTTACCCTGACAATGTTTACACTGAGGGCATTACAAAAATCACCCTTGACGATGTAAAATATGCCGATAGCCTTAATTATGTAATCAAGCTCATCGGCGATGTTAAGAAGAATGATGAGGGCAAACTTGAAATTTGCGTATGCCCAATGCTCCTTTCCAAGGACTGCATTCTTTCTGATATTGATGATGTATTCAACGGAATTATGGTTAAGGGCGACTGCACCGGAGATGTTGTATTCTACGGTAAGGGCGCCGGTAAACTCCCAACAGCGTCTGCTGTTGTTGCCGACATTGTTGACTGTGCAAAGCACCTTAAGGCAAGAAAGAGAATTTTCTGGGTTGACGGTGACGGAAGCACTGTTGCTTCATATAAAGATAGTATAACCGCTATGTACTTAAGGGTTGCCGGAAATGGTGACAAGGCACTTGAGCTGTTCCCTGATTCCGAGGTTATGAAAGCAGACGGTAACACTGTTTTGGTTACACAGCAATACCGTTTCGGCGAAATCGAGGACAAAATCTCCGCACTTACCGATGCAGGAGAAAAGGTTCTTTCTGCTATCAGAATCGGCGACCTTTAATTAGTAAGTCTTAATTTAATTCATTAATAAATTCACTTTTTGTGAAAAAGAGGAGATAAGAAATGGCACTTATAGTTCAAAAGTTCGGCGGCTCATCTGTGGCAGATGCCGAGAGAGTGTTTAATGTTGCAAAAATCGTAACTGACACTTACAAAAAGGGTAATGATGTTGTAGTTGTTGTATCTGCTCAGGGCGACACAACAGACGACCTCATTGCAAAGCAGATGGAAATTAACCCCAACGCTAACAAGAGAGAAAGGGATATGCTTTTAGCATCAGGCGAACAGATTTCTATTTCTCTCCTTGCTATGGCTATTGAAAAGCTGGGTATCCCTGCAATTTCACTTCTTGGATGGCAGGCAGGATTCCAAACAACCTCATCCTACACATCAGCAAGAATCAAGAATGTTGACGGACACAGAATCCGTCAGGAGCTTGACCATCACAAGATTGTTGTTGTAGCAGGTTTTCAGGGCATCAACAGATACGACGACCTCACCACACTTGGCAGAGGCGGTAGTGATACCTCTGCTGTGGCTATTGCGGCGTCCCTTCACGCTGACCTATGTCAGATTTTCACCGATGTTGAGGGTGTTTACACAGCAGACCCAAGAAAGGTTAAAAACGCAATTAAGCTAAAAGAAATTTCTTATGACGAGATGCTTGAGCTTGCAACACTTGGCGCTCAGGTGCTTAACAACCGTTCAGTTGAAATGGCTAAGAAATACGGAATAGAGCTTGAAGTTCTTTCAAGCCTTACAAATAAACCGGGAACAATAGTAAAGGAGAAACCAAAGATGGAAAAGATGATTATTTCAGGTGTTGCCAAGGACTGTGACATTGCAAGAATTTCAATAAAGGGCATACCAAATGAGCCGGGCTTTGCTTTTAAGGTATTTTCAAAGCTTTCTGCAAAGGATATTAATGTTGACATTATCCTCCAGTCAGTAGGCAACGAGGGTACAAAGGACATTGCCTTTACAGTATCTGCTAACAACGGAGAAGAGGCTGTTAAGGCACTTAACGACCACAAGGATTCACTTGGCTTTGAGAACATTAAGCTTGACACAAATGTTGCAAAGATTTCTATTGTTGGCGCAGGTATGGAAAGCCACGCAGGTGTTGCAACAAAGATGTTTGAGGCTCTTTACAACAACAATGTTAACATTCAGATGATTGCAACCTCTGAAATCAAGACATCTGTTCTAATCTCAAAGAATGACGCAGACAGAGCAGTTGCTGCAATTCACGACAAGTTCTTTGAATAATTTAAAAAACATAGTCAAAAAATTAAGCCTTGTTTGGAAATCTCCAAGCAAGGCTTTTTTAATGTGTTATTTAAAAATATTTTAAATTATTCGTGCAATATATTGATATTTTCGTGCAAAAGACATATAATGTAATTATAAAGGAGATGAGCATATGGGAAAGACAACAAATATAAGTATCCGTATGGATACAGATTTAAAAGCAGCCGCCGAGGAACTTTACTCTGAGCTTGGTATGAATTTATCCACCGCATTTAACATTTTTGTCAGGCAGTCCCTGCGTGACGGAGGTATTCCCTTTAAAATCACAAAAGGAACGCCAAACAAAGAAACAGTATCAGCCATTTTAGAGGCAGAAAGGATTGCAAAAGACTCATCGGTAAAGGGTTACACTGATATAGATGAACTTATTGCAGACCTTGAAAAATGAAGAAATACACAGTAAAATTCACTTCCCAGTTTAAAAAGGACTATAAGTTGGCTAAAAAGCGTGGCAAAAAAATGGAATTGCTTAACAATACAATCGAGTTACTTGCCAATGGCGAATTTTTGCCGGAAAGCTACTGTGACCACTCTTTGTCAGGAAACTGGTCAGGACACCGTGAATGTCACATCCAACCCGACTGGCTTTTGGTTTATTATATCGAGGATGATATTCTTGTCTTAACCCTTTCCCGCACCGGTTCTCATAGTGATTTATTCGGTTAATGATATTTTTTATTGATAGAAATAATTTTAAGCCTTGTTTGGAAATCTCCAAGCAAGGCTTTTGTTTATTGGGTTAAATTAAAGTACACGCACACCGGGGTATATTCATCAATATTATCGTACCTGTACCTCACCTGAACATCACCTAAGCTAAAGCTGAAAAAGTAAATATCACCCTCGGTAATGTACAGCTTTCCCTCAACACCGGCTCCTTTAACCTCACCATAGGTTGACATTGTGGTAACGGTTTCCGATTTATTCACAGGGAAAATCTTATTGGTTTTCTCGTTCTCAATCACTATGGAGTTT
>JAXESA010000074.1:0-2290 GCA_034116205.1 Ruminococcus sp.
ACATTTTGTATCTATTTTCATAACTTATTCTCCTTTAGCTATTAATAAAAAAATCCTTTAATCCATTCCAAACCGTAATCAACACCCCAGATAACACCGCAAAAAACAAGTATGAGAAGTATTGCGGATACTATCCTTACAAAAGTCCTTTTGCTTTTGGACATCTCCATAAATTCCTCGGTATCCTTATCAACCTTTGACTTTTTGCTTTCAATATCGGAAAGCTGTTCCTCTGTTGGAGGGGCAACCTCACTTTCGTCAATTACTCCTATTCCAACACAAATATCATACGCCTTGTCATAGGCTTGGTATGGAACAAGGATAACAACATCTGCAATATCTCCCCCTGTTACAGCCTCGCTGGAGATACTCTTTTTTCTTCGAGCCTCCGAGCAGGGGATTCCTGCGTCCTCCAATGCACCGTGAACACGCATTCGGTCAACACCGGAAACCTCGCAAACACCAACGGGAGTGTTCTTGTCAACAATTTCTTTTAAACCTTTTCCGCATAAACTGCAACGGTTCTCACTTTCAGAGTGAATTTTCTTACATCTTGAACAAATTTTCATACTATCATTCCTTATACTAATACCTAATTAAAAACTAAATAAGATTTTTGTGTAGATTTTTCGCCAGACAAGTGAGATTACACAGAAAGGCTGTCGCCTTTCGAGGACAGCTCACGAAGTATGGCGGAAAATATACCAAAAAGATATTTAGGTTTTGATTAGGTATTAGTATTATTTTGATAAAAACATCTTATCATAGGAGCATTTAAAAATCAAGTATTGCAATATTATGGAACAACCTACTTCACCGGTCATTCTGAGCCACAAAGTTTGATTTACAGACAGCCTCCATCGGATTAGGGAGGGGGACCGCTTGCGGTGGAAGGAGGGAAAAAGTGTTCTCTTTATCTTACTTTGTCTTTAGTAGATAGTTAGGTTATATGTTTTGACTCATACTTTATCATCTAAAGACATAATGAGTTATATTGACAACTTTTTCACTCCCTCAGTCAACTTCGTTGCCAGCTTTTCTGGCGAAAACGGCAAACCCTTTGCCCCGTTGGGGCATTTCCCTTAGTAAGGGAATACCTCATCCGATGGAGCCTTTGTGATGCCATAATTTCATATGACATATTGGTGTCGTTTAATGCACTATTGCGGTTCTTTAAGATTCTTCTGTCGCTTTGCTCCCTTAGAATGACACCTATACTCCTGTCATCCTACAAATCAAAAGTGCCTCCATAACAGAGGCACTTAATCTATATGAACACAGGCTGATATTGCTTATTCTCATAGGCAAGGCATACACACCGGGGAATCAGGGTAAAATCGCTTACCAGAGAATTCGGCTTTTTGATGCAATCATCCTGTGACATTGGAACAAAATATACGTTTTTTGTGTTGAGCAATTTTCCGATATTAACCGCCGATGCACCCAGACCGTCGTTGGTGGCTATGGACAGAAGCACAGGTCGTTGTATTCTGAGGTGGCTCTTTACCGCCATAGTCACAGGGGTGTCGGTAATACCGTTTGCAATTTTTCCCAAGGTATTGCCTGTGCATGGGGCAACCACAAGCACATCGCAAATTTTCTTTGGGCCTATGGGTTCTGCATCTTCTATTGTCCTGATAATTTTTTTGTTGGTGATGTTTTCCACTTCCGCTATGAATGACTCTGCTGTTCCGAATCTGGTATCTTTAGTGCTGGCGTTGGTGGACATAATGGGTATGAGGTCATACCCCTCCTCCACCAGTTTTTTCAGTTGTGCTATGGATTTACTAAAGGTACAAAAGGAAGCCGACAGAGCATATCCGACGGCAAGCTTTTTCACCCGTCATCCTCCTTGAGTATATTAAGAATTGTGCTTTCTATAATCTCTCCGGCGGACTTTGGGGCAATTTTGCCCGGCAAAGAAAGGGCGTGAATCGCCTTTATTCCATACTTTTCGGCACAGGAAAAATCCACTCCGCCGGGGTATGACGCAAGGTCAATAATCAAGGTGTCCCTGCATAAATCCTTGAGTACATCTTCATTAAGAATAAGGGATGGAATAGTGTTAAAGATAAAGTTGTAGGTTTTTATATCGCTGAAATCCCCTGTTTTAATCCCTGCAAAACCGTTGAGCTTTATCCATGCAAGGTCGCTTTGCTTTCGGGCTGACACAGTAACATCCGCACCCATTCCACGGAGCATTTCCGAAAGCACCTTGCCGATTCTTCCATAACCGCATACAAGAATTTTGCTGCCGTTTATGGTGATGTCGCTGTGTTTTAGAGCCTGT
>JAXESA010000075.1:0-5162 GCA_034116205.1 Ruminococcus sp.
TTAACTACAATACTACATTTACTAACGATAACCCCTGCGGTTATTGCGTGTACAAGAACAACAAAATTCACAGCATAAAGGACGCGGTAAATAAGGGTATAACAGACATTCGCACATTGGCTTCTGTAATCCCCGGCACAACAAAGGACGGTGTACCGGTAACTGTAAACAAGAATGAATATGCAAAAGTAGATTGTCCAACCAATTTCTCGTCAAACAAGTCAACCGGTTGCAAAATCGGTAATAGATATACCACTACTATAAAAATGGAACCATACAACGGTCAAGAATTTATTATATATGATGTTTTTGTAATTATGAACAAGGACACCTTTGTTACACCAATAAGGGTTAATGAAAATACCGTTGTTGTTGACATTCCTTATGTCACAGGGGACATCGAAATAAAAATGTATGCTGAAAGCAAAACATATCCTACCGTTGGTGAAACGATGGGTTGCTTTGCAACAAATATGGAAAATGTATCTTACTACCTATGTGGTTGGAATTCTGATGAAGGTTACCTCTTAGAAGATCAGATTTTCAGCTGTGCTGTTTATCCTTTAAGATATAAAATTGTACCTGATGAGGGTTATGAGATAGTTTCTTTAACTGTAAAGGAACGAATTTTAGACAGGGACACAGGAGAATACACCATCCATACATATTCACCTGAAAAGACAGATAACAATGAATATTTTGTATCCTTTAGTGTGGACGAATTAATATTTGAGGGTGAAGTCAGGAAAATTCAGAATCAGGCAAAGCTTTCTGAATCAAAATTAACCCTTAAAGCCGGTGATACTAAGACCTTAAAAGTTACAGACGGCACAGCAAAATCCTGGTCAACCTCAAACAAAAATGTTGCAACCGTCAATAACGGCAAGGTAACAGCGGTAAGTAAAGGCACAGCGACAATCACTGCAACACTTACAACAGGAGAAAAGCTCACCTGCAAGGTAACTGTTGCTTCCTCACCAAAGCTGACATCGTCAAATGTTATCCTAAAGTCAGGTGCAAGCAGAACCATAAAGGCTGTTGGCGGAACAGTAAAGTCATGGACTACTTCTAATAAGAATGTTGCTATTGTTAACAATGGAAAAATAACCTCACTTAACAAAGGAACAGCAACAGTTACCGCAACCCTTACAACAGGCAAAAAGCTGAATTGCAAGGTAGTTGTATCAACTGCACCAAGGCTTACAAGAACAACTGTTAAGGTGAAAAAGGGCAATACAGTAACAGTAGCAATCATCGGTAAGGTTGCAACGATAGATAATAAGTACACAAACACCAAGATTGCAAAAATCAATTCAAAAGTAAGTACATCCATCCTTAAAATCAAAGGACTTAAAAAAGGTGAAACAACACTGAAAATCAAAGTTAACGGCGTGAAAACCCTGAGTTTGAAGGTAAAGGTTAAATAACCTCCATACAACAAACGAGCCAAGGAAAATTCCTTGGCTCGCTTTTTTATATTCTCTTTCTAACCGATAATCCGTCATTTACACCAACAAATCGTTGTCATTAATCAACTTAAAAAGAATTTGATTGGCTATTATTAATTATAATCTTGCAAAATCCTGTTTTTTCTTCTACCATAACATTTTCAGAAAGTTTATTTTAATAAAAATATATAATCAACTCTTGTTAATTTCAAACATAAGGAAAGCAAAGGCATATTCAGCAGTCATATCATAAAGAGGTGTTACTCCGCTTTTCTTTAAATTGTAAGTTGAGGAATATATACCCGACTTTGAAGAACCTCCTTGTAAATACAGAGAAATCCCCTTATCTCTGCACTTTTTGGCAAGTACCTTTACCGAATTTTCGTTGGCAGTTCCGCTGTGGTATCCCACCAGTAGCACAGCCTTAACCTCACTTGGAAAGTCAAAAGAGTTGTAATCTGCAAAGGGATATTCCTTAATTATCATTACTTTGTTTTTGAATTTTATATCAAAGTTAAAATCGGGATATTTGCCCGAACACTCTCCTAATGAGAATTTGTCGGTAAAGCAGTTTGCCTCCATTATGCAATTTGCAGGGTAAATTCCGTCAAATACTGTCCAGACGCCTTTTTTATTTTCCTTTACAATTTCAACAGCTTTTCCAAAGTTATAAATACCATTGCTTGTTGGGTCAGAAAGGACTTTGTTTGCACCTGTCAGCACTACGGGAATACTAAAATCCTTGCAAAAGATAGAAACCATTGCCGAGGTGTAGGACAGGGTGTCACTACCATGGGTGATGATTATACCGCTATACCCTGTTATATCCTTCCTTAACTCCTGCAAAAGCAACTCCCAATGGCAGATGCTTATATTTTCAGAGAGTATTGAATAGGGATATACCTTTACAAATTTAATATCATTATCCCCTTTGTTTTGCCAAAGGGCCACAACATCCTTGTTTTTTTCGTTGCCGATAACACCGTCCTTTTCTTCACTGCCAACTGTACCGCCGGTCATAATCACCTTAATTTTCACAAAACCACCCCAAAAAAACAGCCGTCTGTTTCCAGACGGCTCTACTAATATATAAATTTAGCTGTTTACTACCTGAGTGATAACCTTTTTGATATTTGTTTCGGTAAGTCCGAAAATCTCAAGGAGTTCCCAAGCAGGGCCTGAATAACCAAAGCGGTCATTCACACCGATTCTTGTAACAGGAACAGGACAGTACTGAGAAGTAACCTCGCAAACAGCATCAGCAAGACCGCCGATTACATTGTGCTCCTCAACAGTAATAATCTTTCCTGTTTCCTTAGCCGCCTTAATAATAATATCTTTGTCAATAGGCTTGATAGTATGAATATTAATTAACCTTGCGTTAATTCCTTCTTTTTCCAAAGCCTCAACAGCCTTTTTAGCCTCGTTAACAACAAGACCTGTTGCAATAACTGTAACATCATTACCCTCGTGGAGTGTGATGCCCTTGCCAAGCTCAAACTCATAGGTTTCCGGGTCGTTAAAGGAGTCAATAGCAAGTCTGCCAAGTCTGATATATACAGGACCCTTATGTTCAAGGGCAGCCTTTGTAGCCGCCTTCATCTCCCAATGGTCAGCAGGATTGATTACTACCATATTAGGGATTGTTCTCATTACACCAATATCCTCAAGGCACTGGTGAGTAGCACCATCTTCACCTGTTGAGATACCTGCGTGTGAGCCGGCAATCTTAACATTTAGGTTAGGATAAGCAACGGAGTTTCTGATTTGCTCAAAGGCTCTGCCTGTTGCAAACATAGCAAAAGAGGCTGCCACAGGCTTTTTGCCTGCTGCTGCAAGACCTGCTGCAACACCAATCATATTGCCCTCTGCAATTCCGCAGTTAATAAATCTTTCCGGATATTCCTTTTGGAATATGCTTGTCTTTGTTGCCGCTGAAAGGTCAGCGTCAAGAACTACAATATCTTCATCAGTCTGGGCAAGCTCACAAAGAGCCTCGCCAAAGCTTTCTCTGGTTGCTTTTGTAACTTTCTCTGCCACGATTAACCCTCCAGTTCTGCAAGCTTAGCTTCAAGCTCAGCCATAGCTATCTTATATTCTTCGTCATTGGTTGCCTTTCCGTGCCAGCCAACCTGATTTTCCATAAAGCTTACACCCTTGCCCTTGACAGTCTGCATCAAAATAGCAGTAGGCATACCCTTTGTTTCTCTTGCATTAGCAAAAGCCTTGTCAAGTTCCTCAAAGGAATGACCGTCAACCTTTAGCACATTAAAGCCAAAGGAACGGAACTTGTCGTCCAAAGGTTCAATTCCTCCGACCTCGGCAACTGTACCGTCAATCTGAAGTCCGTTCTGGTCAACAATAACCACAAGGTTGTCAAGGTTGTTGTGGCTTGCAAACATTGCAGCCTCCCAAACCTGACCTTCCTCACATTCACCGTCACCAAGTACGGTATATACACGATAGTCCTTATTATCCATTTTTGCAGCCTTAGCCATACCGCAGGCAGTTGACACGCCCTGACCCAAGGAGCCTGTGCTCATATCAATGCCGGGAGTACCCTTCATATCAGGGTGACCCTGAAGCATTGCACCTACATGACGAAGTGTTTTAAGCTCTTCCCAGTCAAAGAAACCTTTTAGAGCAAGTATTGCATAAAGGGAAGGCGCACAGTGACCCTTTGATAGAACAAATCTGTCCCTTTCTGCCCAATCAGGGTTCTCAGGGTCAACATTCATTTCCTTAAAATAAAGGTAAGTAAAAACATCTGCCGCAGAAAGTGAACCGCCCGGATGTCCTGACTTTGCGTTATAGGTGCCGATAATAGCACCCATTCTCGCCTTGGTTGCATTAATTTGTAACTGCTTAATTTCGCTAATCTC
Organism: Ruminococcus sp.; assembly: GCA_034116205.1. Lineage (GTDB taxonomy): Bacteria > Bacillota > Clostridia > Oscillospirales > Acutalibacteraceae > Ruminococcoides. The sequence goes on from JAXESA010000075.1 coordinate 4,331, forward strand.
CATTGTTTAGCCTCCAGTTTTGTGCAAAAAACTTTTTAAATAATCAATTGCAATACTACATAATATTGCTTGATAAGCATAACATAAAAGGTTCTTATAAATATTCTATAAAAGCAATATAATTGTCATTTTTCGGGATTTTTCTATTATTTACCTGTTTTTAGTCCTTATATTTTTCCATTACAGCACTTAAAATATAATGAGAAACTTCTCTTTTAGGCATCATCGGCAATAATTTTTCTTCGTCTTTTGTGATGATTGTCACCACATTTGTGTCTGTGCCAAAGCCTGCACCCTCAGTTTTCAGGTTATTTGCAACTATCATATCCATATTTTTCTTTGTCAGTTTTTTTCGTGAATTCTCCAGCATATTTTCTGTTTCCATAGAAAATCCGCAGATAAACTGACCCTTTCTTTTATGTTCACCAAGGTAGCCGATAATATCCTCTGTTCTCTTTAGTTTAATCTCTCCAAAATCTGTATTTGATTTTTTGATTTTTTCTTCCGCTGTACTTACCGGGGTAAAGTCAGCAACAGCCGCCGACTTTACTACAATATCGGCATTTTCAAAATTATCCTTAACGGCAAGGAACATATCATTTGCCGACAATACATCTATTGTGTTGACAAATGGTGGTTTTTGCAAGGATGTTTTTCCGCTTACAAGGGTAACCTCCGCCCCTCTCAGCATTGCGTCATAGGCAATGGCATAACCCATTTTCCCTGTGGAATGGTTTGTAATGTATCTTACAGGGTCAATCTGTTCCTGTGTTGCTCCCGCTGTCACAAGGACCTTTAAGCCTTTCATATCCTTTTCGTATCTACATTCTCT
>JAXESA010000076.1:0-9702 GCA_034116205.1 Ruminococcus sp.
TGACTACACCGTGCAACAGTGAGGGCAAGGTTAATCCTGCTGTGCTTGTAGCCGCAAATGAAGCCGGTGTAAACGAGGTTTACAAGGTTGGTGGCGCACAGGCTATCGGCGCACTTGCCTACGGTACAACGAGCATTAAAAAGGTTGACAAAATTGTTGGCCCCGGTAACATTTATGTTGCCCTTGCCAAAAAACAGGTTTACGGCTTTGTAAATATCGACAGCATTGCAGGCCCTTCCGAAATCCTTGTTATTGCTGACGAAACAGCAAACCCAAAGTATGTTGCCGCCGATTTATTAAGTCAGGCTGAACACGACGAGCTTGCCTCGGCTATCCTCATTACCACAAGCGAGGACTTTGCAAACAAGGTTTCTGCACAGGTTGACGAATTTGTCAGGGTGCTTTCAAGAAAAGAGATTATCACAAAATCCCTTGACAACTTCGGCTATATTCTTGTTGCCGAAAATATGGATGACGCCATTGAAACAGCAAATGAAATTGCCTCGGAGCACCTTGAAATTCAGACAGCAGACCCATTCCTTGTTATGACAAAGATTAAGAATGCCGGTGCAATCTTCCTTGGAAGTTACAGCTGTGAGTCACTTGGGGACTACTTTGCAGGGCCTAACCATGTGCTTCCTACAAATGGAACAGCAAAGTTCTTCTCACCTCTCTCCGTTGATGATTTTGTGAAGAAATCAAGCATAATCTACTATTCACAGGAGGCTCTAAAGGGTGTGTATAAGGATGTGGCAAAATTTGCGTCCTGCGAAAGCCTAACCGCCCACGAAAATGCCGCACTTGTAAGATTTGAAGAGGGATAATTCTTTATTAGAATAAAGGTGATAATATGAATAGAATTGCAGAGGTAACAAGGGTTACTAAGGAAACCGATATTTACCTAAAGATAAACCTTGACGGAAAGGGTAAAAGCCAAATTGACACCGGCATAGGATTTTTTGACCATATGCTGGAGGGCTTTGCAAAGCACGGACTTTTTGACCTTGAGATTACGGTTAAGGGCGACCTTAATGTTGACTGCCACCACACCATTGAAGATACGGGAATTGTCCTTGGCGAGGCTATAAAAAAGGCTGTTGGAGATAAAAAAGGCATAAAGAGATACGGTAACTTTTTGCTCCCAATGGACGAAACGCTGGTGATGTGTGCAGTTGATTTGTCAGGCAGACCATACTATGTTTCCGACTTTTCCTTTACAAACGAAAGGTGCGGAGATATGGACACCTGTATGGTTGACGAGTTTTTCTATGCACTTTCCTACAGCGCTATGATGAATCTCCACTTTGTAAAAATGCGTGGAAGTAACGACCACCACATCATTGAGGGTTCATTCAAGGCATTTGCAAAAAGCCTTGATATGGCTGTGAGCCTTGACGAAAGAATTGAGGGTGTACTATCCACAAAGGGTCAGATTTAAGGCGTATTTATAGGGATTTTCCTCTTTACTATTGACTTTTTTTTGAAACGATATGTTATTGTAAAAAACATACAAATATGTATTCTTAATTTTGTTTACAATTAATATAATTTTTTTCGTTACTTTCCTTTATTTTTTCGTTTCTTTATGGTATAATAAAGTATCACTTGATATTATCTTATTGGAGGTAATAATTATGAATAAGTTGAAAAAAGGTTTTGCTGTGTTTTCTGTTGTTGCTATTTTGATGTTTTCAACGGTAGCAGTTTCTGCAAAAACCTATGAAAGTCCAACAGCAACCACTTCTCCTAACGGAGTTAATAACGCCGGTGATAACAAAAATAGAAACGGTAACAGCAATAACGGTAACAGCAATAACGGTAACACCGGAAATAGCAGTACTTCTCCTGTAACGGGGGATATGACTCTTTATGCAATCCTTGCTGCGGCAGGTTTTGGTGGAGTTTCTTTCCTTTCACTTAAAAAGTTGTCTGCTAAAAGATAATTTTAACCACCCTTGGGTACGCCCTGTGCTTTTGGCTGTACCCTGAAAAAGTCCTCTACGAAAGTAGGGGCTTTTTTTGTTCATTGACCGTTACATCCGGTTGTGTTATAATTTTTGAAAAGGAGAGTGCCTATGGAGGAATCAAATAAAAATACGGTGGAAGAAGAATTCTCCTCTTCGCCAAAGGATAAAAAGAAAAAGAATAAAGTTCTGTGGTGGGGCATATTTGCCTTGTCCTCAACGGCTTGTGTGCTGTGTATTATCTTTGTTTTGGTGAATAGCCTTAGTTGTTCAAATGGTGATGATTCCTACAAAGAGCTGTCAACAAAAGTTACTCCAACCCTTACAGACGATAACAAGCCAAATGCTGAAAAGTCCGGCGTCAATCCCATTGATTTTGACAAACTCCAAAAGGAAAACAAGGACATTGTGGGGTGGATAAAAGTTGATGGTACAAACATAGATTATCCTGTTCTTCGTGCGCCAAGCAGTGATGAGTCCTATTATCTCCACAGGGACTACACAGGAAGTTACCTTTATGCCGGCTCAATTTATATGGAAAGCTACAACAGTCCCGATTTTTCCGACAGAGATACAATCCTCTACGGACATAATATGATGAACGGAACAATGTTTGCCGACTTGCACAAGTTTGAGGATTCCTCTTTCTTTATAAAGCACAAGTATTTTTATATATACACTCCCGACAGCATAAAGAAGTACATAATTTATTCAGCCTATGAATATGACGACAGACACATAAATAATTCCTACAACCATTTTGAGGATGTAAAAATGTTTAAGGAATATATAGATTACAGCTTAAACCCTCAGTCTGCTATTGTCAGTAATGTAAGGGCAAATTCCAAGGTGACCGTAAAGGATAAGCTGGTTACCCTTAGCACCTGCACAAATAACAGACCGGAAAACAGATTTTTAGTTCAAGGTGTTTTGATAGAAGATGAAAAAACAAAGTGATAATAATGCAGATTTAATTCTAGATTGTGATTATAATTCTTTAATAGAAGAAAAAGAAAATTTTGCCGATTTAGTTCTTAATCCGTCAGGTCATATGAATAATCCCGGCGAAAAAAAAGATTTTGACGGTATTGTAGTAAGCCAAAAGCGTAAATCAAGGGGAAAAAGAAAAGGAAAAAAGAGCCCTCACAAAAAGAAGATGAAAAGATGGAAAAAGGTTCTCATCACCATTATGTCGGTTATTCTTTCCCTTTTGATTATCTGCCTTGGGGCCTTTGGCATAATGTATAGTTTGGGCAGGAGTAGTCTTTTGGATACTTCTTCAATGAAACTGACTCCTCCGGACAAGGATACCCAGGTTATTGACAACGGTAACTATATTTTGTATAACGGACATACATACAGATACAAGGACACCATGACATCGATTTTGTTTATGGGTATCGACAAGGAGGAACTTGGCACTGTTAATGATGTGGTTGGCACAGGTGGACAGGCTGATGCCCTTTACCTTGTTGCAATAGACACCGAAAATGGACTTACTAACACATTCCAAATAAGCCGTTCCACTATGGTGGATATTAACCTTTACAACACAGATGGTGACTTCCTTAGCACAGAAAATGCTCAAATTTGTCTTTCCTACGCATATGGTGACGGAAAGGAAACCAGTGCCGAAAACACCATAACATCTGTGAGGAGAATGTTTTACGGTCTGCCTGTGGCACAGTCCTACCTTGCATTGGATATTGAGGGGATTTCTGCCCTTAACGACAGCATTGGCGGTGTGACAGTCACTTCTCCTGTTGATTTGCAAAAAGCAGACGGAAGTTACGTTTACAAACAAGGTGAAAGCTACACACTAATGGGGGACTCTGCAGAAAGTTTTGTACGTTCACGTGACCTTTCAAAACTGGACTCCAACACAAACCGTATGGCAAGGCAAAAGACATACCTTGACGCATTTATTGCAAAGACAGTTGATATGACAAAAGAGAGCATCACAACACCGATTACTCTTTACAACACAGCAAGTCCCTATATGGTAACAGATATTTCAGCCTCAAAGGTAAGTTACCTTGCTGTTGACTTATTGAGAAAGGGAATAACAAGTGCCTCAATCCAAAGGGTTCCCGGCAAAGATAAAGAGGGCGAGTTGTACTCTGAATATCACATCAACAACAAAAAATTCTTCAAAATGCTTGTTGATACATTTTACATTCAGGTGGATTAATTTCTTCTTGTGAAATTCATCATAAGCATATAAGAATTTTGGGAGGTAATTATGACGGAATTTATTTTAGCAGACGCAGAAATGAAAGCCATTGAGGAAATATCTTCAACAATCCCCCTTAATCAAGGGGGAACAAACCACGCAGAAAACCCACTGGAAACAAATATGGTTTTACAGTATGGTATATTAATCGGGGTTGTGGTTATCCTAATCGCCATTCTTATTGCAAGAAAAATAGGAAAGAAGAAGTAAAATTATTTGAAATATTAGGCTTTAGAAAAGGCTCCCATAAGGGAGCCTTTTTAGTTATAAAGTAATAGGGAAAAGTAAAAAAGTATCAATAACCCTCTTGTCATAACAAGCCCGGAATGACATAATAGTGAATAAGGATTACAGTAATTCTCCATTTTCCATTTTCAATTTTCCATCTGCAATCCTCTTATGCAAAATTTGCATAGCCTTATTCAAATATCGTTACATTTGCATTGTGTATTCATTGTAAAAAAATTTTCAGTTTCGTATAATATAACTGTAAAATCAAATAAGTAATTTTGAACTAAAGGAGAATGAGTATGCAGTTGTATAAAAATTTTTGTAACTACACCCTTGATGAAAAGGGAGTTTTAAACAGTTTTCAGCTTGATTATCCCGAAAACTACAACTTCGGTTATGATGTTGTGGATAAAATGGGTGAACTTGCGCCAAACGATATTGCTATGGAGTGGACAAATCCTGACCATCTTCACAAGACATTTACCTTTGCAGACATAAAAAGACTTAGTAACAAGGCGGCAAATGCCTTTAAAAATCAGGGCGTTAAAAAGGGCGACAGAGTGATTGTAATTCTTAAAAGGAATTATGAATACTGGTATGTTGTGCCGGCACTTCACAAGCTGGGCGCTATTGTTATCCCTGCAACAAATATGCTCACCCTTGACGACATCACATACAGAGTTGACACAGCAAATATCCGCTTTGCTGTTTCCACTCCTGACGGTGATATGGCAGAAACTTTGGTTGAGGCATCTAAGGAAAGACCGATTCTTGAAAAGGTTTTTGTCGTTCGTCGTGATGTAGAGGGTGCAATCAATCTTACAGAGGAGATTGAAAAGGCTGACGACACCTTTGAAAGAGTTGAAACACTTGCAAAGGAGCCAATGCTCATATACTTTACATCAGGTACAACAGGCTATCCAAAGGCTGTTATGCACGACCATACCTACACACTTTCTCACATAATCACAGCAAAGTTTTGGCAGGATGTTAAGGAAAACGGACTCCATCTCACCGTTGCCGAAACTGGATGGGGTAAGGCATCTTGGGGCAAAATTTACGGTCAATGGCTGTGCGGATGCGGAGTTATGGTTTACGATTTTGACCACTTCTCACCTGACAAGCTGTTGAGAGTTATGGAAAAGTACAAGGTGACTTCTTTCTGTGCACCGCCAACTGTTTACCGATATTTCATCAAGCGTGGAATGGATAAGTACGACCTTTCTTCATTAAAGCACATTACAACAGCCGGCGAGGCGCTTAACCCTGTTGTATTCAAGAAAGTTTATGAGCAGACCGGACTAAGGCTTATGGAGGGTTTTGGTCAGACAGAGTCTGTGCTAATGCTTGGCAACCTTGTGGGAAGTCAGGAGAAGGTTGGTGCTTTGGGTAAACCCACACCACTTTACAACACAATGATTGTTGACGACAGCGGTAAGGAATTACCTGCAAACGAGGTTGGGGAGATTGTTGTCGTACCCCAGGAAAATCAGCACGGTATCTTTATGGGATATTGCGGTGACGAAAAACTTTACGAAAAGGTATGGAAAAACGGTGTTTATCACACAGGGGACACCGCTTACAAGGATGAGGACGGATATTACTGGTATGTTGGCAGAATTGATGACCTTATTAAGACAAGGGGCTTTAGAGTAGGACCTTTTGAGATTGAAAATGTATTGATGAAACACCCTGCTGTTATGGAATGTGCTGTTATCGGTGTGCCTGACGAGGCTAGAGGTCAGGCAATTAAGGCAACAGTTCACCTTGCCGACGGATACACAGAGAGCAGGGAACTGAAAAGAGAGCTGAAAACCTTTGTAAACAGTAAAGTAGCCTCCTACAAGCACATTCAGCACTTGGAGTTTATTGACGAAATGCCAAAGACCATCAGCGGAAAAATTAAGAGAACAGACATCAGAGAAATCGACAGAAACAAAATATGCTAATAAAAGGGCTCCCCTTGAGGGAGCCTTATAATTTTTTAAAGATTTAGGATAAGAAAGCATTTTAAAAAGCCTTCCAAATTAGGAAGGCTTTTATATGTTATATTAAATATCAAAAGGGATTATTATTTGTCACCAAGTGCTTTTACAATTTGGTTAGCACACATATACACATTTCCGCCACCCATTGTCAGTACAAGGTCACCGGGCTGTGCGTTATCAACAATGTAGTCGGTGATCTCGTCAAATGTATCAAGACAAACTGAGCCAGGCACCTTTTCACCCAAATCACGACTGTAAATGTTGTATGTGTTTGTTTCCCTTACAGGTAAAATTTCCGAGATGATTGCTGTGTCAGGAATCTTTAGAGCCTCTGCAAAGTCATCGAGAAGCATTGCAGTTCTGCTGAATGTGTGTGGTTGGAACACCGCCCAAACATGGTTAAATCCAAGATCCATTGCAGTCTTTAATGTTGAAGTAAGCTCTGTTGGGTGGTGTGCAAAGTCGTCAACTACTGTGATTCCCTTAGGTTTTCCAAGAAGTTCAAATCTCCTGTGAACACCTGTGAATTTCTCTATATTCTCTGCGATTTTATCCATAGGAACACCAAGGTAATCTGCAACTGTAATTGCCGCAAGAGAATTATAAACATTGTGAATTCCGGGAACAGAAAGGTTAATCCTCGTCAAAAATTCACCCTGATACATAAGGTCGTAGCTCTGTGTTACACCATCTTTTTGAAGATTGGTAGCGTAGTAGTCGTTCTCCATAGAAATACCATAGGTAATCTTCTTGATGGTTACATCCTCAAGTGCGTCCTCTGTATTTGCATCGTCACCGTTGTAAACGATAAGGTTGCTTGTTTGATGAGCAAATTTGTTAAAGGACTTTTTGATGTTGTCAAGATTTTTAAAGTAGTCAAGATGGTCGGCATCTACATTAAGAATTACACCGATAAATGGGTGAAGCTCGAGGAAAGAGTCAACATATTCACAGGCTTCACAAACCATAATGTCGCTTTTTCCAACTGTGCTGTTTCCGCCAATGTAGGGGAGCTTTCCACCGATTACAGCAGATGGGTCTTTTCCTGCTCCTACAAGAATCTGAGTCAACATTCCTGTTGTTGAGGTCTTTCCGTGAGTACCGCTTATGGCAACACTTTTCTTGTATTTGCTTGTAACAACACCAAGCATTTCAGAACGCTCAAGGGTAGGGATGCCCATTTCCCTTGCACAAACAAGCTCAGGATTGTCAGCCTTGATAGCTGCAGTATAGCACAGTAAATCAGGCTTTGCATCCTTGATATTCTGTGCAGTTTGTCCCATATATACTTTAATGCCATAGCCTCTGATTCGCTCAAGAGTATCAGATTCGCTGATGTCAGAGCCTGTTATTTCAAAGCCTCTCCCTTTGAGAATTTCAGCAAGGGGACACATTCCGCTGCCGCCGATTCCCATAAAATGAATTTTCTTTTTATCGTTTAAAATATGTTTTTTATCCAAAACAATTACCTCTTTATTTTTATTATTACCACTATTATATATTCTTATAGTGTAAATTGCAATTAATAATGAATATTTTTTATGTTAAGTTGATTTGAACAGCCATTTTTGTTAAAATGATATTATGAAAATTATGACTTTAAAAAAGAATGACAAATTAATAATTGATATAACAGGAATGACCAGCGAGGGCTACGGAGTAGGCAAAAGTGAGGACGGTGTGGCAATTTTTGTGCCTAATTCAGCAGTGGGCGACAGGGCAGAGGTGCTTATTGTCAAGGTGCTGAAAAATTATTGCTTTGGTAAGGTGATTAACCTTGTTACTCCTTCCCCTGACAGATGCCGTGTTGATTGTCCTGTGTTCCTTAAATGCGGTGGTTGCTGTTACCGTCACATCAGCTATGATGCCGAACTGAAAATAAAGGAGCAAAAGGTGAGGGATGCAGTTGCAAGAATTGCAGGTCTTGATGTGAAGATTAACCCAATTATAGGTGCAGAAAATCCCAACAACTACCGCAACAAGGCGCAGTTTCCCATTGCAAAGGATAAAGAGGGAAATATCCTTATGGGCTTTTACGGTTTCCACAGCCACAGGGTAGTTGACACAGATACCTGCCTTTTGCAACCAAAAATTTTTGACCGCATTATGGAAGTTGTGAGAGATTTTCTTAAAAGGACAAACCAGCCTGTGTATGACGAAATCACCAACAAAGGACTTTTTAGACATCTGTATATCCGCTACGGTGAAAAAACAGGAGAAATAATGGTGTGCCTTGTGGTTAACGGTGACAAAATCAAGGCACAGGATGAACTGGTTAATTCCTTAAAAGAAAATATACCGGAAATTAAAAGCGTGATTATTAATTCTAATAAAGAAAAAACAAACGTAATAATAGGCACAAAGAACAAGACAATTTTCGGTGAAGAATATATAGTTGACAACCTGTGCGGACTTAATTTCAGAATTTCCCCAAACAGCTTTTACCAGGTAAACCACAGCCAAGCGGAAAGACTCTACAACAAAGCTAGAGAATACGCAAACCTTAGTGGCGAAGAAACATTGGTTGACCTTTACTGCGGTACAGGAACAATAGGCTTAACCATGGCAAGGGATTGCAAACGGCTTGTGGGTGTGGAAATTGTGCCACAGGCAATAAAAGACGCAAAGCTGAACGCAGAGATAAACGGAATAACAAATGCCGAGTTCATCTGTGGTGACGCAACAAAATGCGCAGATAAGCTGAAAAATGAGGGCATAAAACCTGATGTAGTAGTGGTTGACCCGCCAAGAAAGGGACTTACACCGGAGCTTATACGGACAATCAACGAAATGTTCCCCAAAAGGGTGGTGTATGTGTCCTGCGACCCGGGTACACTTGCAAGGGATTTGAAGATATTTGAGGAAAACCAATATTCCCCACAAGAATTAACCCCCTTCGACCTCTTCCCAAGAACCAGCCACGTCGAGTGCGTAGTATTGATGTCGAGGGTTTAGAAATAAGGCTCTGAAAATGGCTTGTTTACAGACTTTTTAGGAAGTCGGGATTTGAAGTCTAACTTCTGAATAAGCTCGGTTATTTTATATGGAAACATATCTACTGTAAAAACGGTCATAGGGTTTAGGCTGTGGATTAGATGTCATAGGTTGTGGCACTGGGATAGATGTTATCTAGGGTGCAAACTCAATTTGAGTGAGCGATTTAGATGTTGTCTAATCCGGCAACTCGACTGTTGGCTGTGTGGCTGGCAGTGGATTAGATGTTATGGGGAGGAAATTTGAAGAATTATTCCATAGGATATGGAAAGATGAGTATTACATTAAGTCA
>JAXESA010000077.1:0-4638 GCA_034116205.1 Ruminococcus sp.
CAAGAATGCCTACCCTTTGCGGACTGAGAAGGCGTGGCTACACACCAAAGTCCATTAGGGATTTCTGCGAGCAAATCGGTGTTGCAAAGGTAAACTCCACTGTTGAATACAGCTTTTTGGAGCATTGTCTGAGGACTGACCTTAACGATACCGCACAAAGACTGATGGGTGTTTTAAGACCAATCAAACTGATTATCACCAATTATCCAGAGGGCAAAACCGAAACCTTTACTGTGGAAAACAACCCTAATCACCCGGAGGACGGAGAGAGGGAAATCACATTTTCCCGTGAATGTTATATTGAAAGTGATGACTTTATGGAAGTGCCTGTAAAGAAGTACCAAAGGCTGTACCCGGGTAACGAGGTAAGGCTGAAGTCTGCATACCTTGTAACCTGTACAGGCTGTGAAAAGGACGAAGAGGGAAATATTACAACTGTTTACGCAGAATACGACCCTGAAACAAAGGGTGGAAACGCCCCTGACAACAGAAAGGTAAGGGGTACTATCCACTGGGTTGATGCAAACAACTATGTCCCTGCAACCGTAAACCTTTACGACAACCTATTTACAGACCCGGAGCCTGACACCGGTGACAAGAACTTTTTGGAATATATCAACCCGGAAAGCCTTGTAACCCTTAAGGACTGCAAAATTGAAGCATCTATTAAAGAAAATAACAATATTCATTTTCAGTTTATGAGACTTGGTTACTTCTGCATTGACAGCAAGGAAAGTAATGAAAACCACCTTGTGTTCAACAGAAGTGTAAGCCTTAAGGACAGCTTTAAAAAGAAGAAATAAACCAAAGGGCATTGGGGAACCAATGCCTTTTTAAGGAAACACTGATTAAATCATTTGCACAGATTGTGCTGTCAGATTTTTTGTCGGTATGTTCAAAAAAAACGAAGGAATATTGACGTATTGTGAGGATTTTTTTGGCATACCGGTGGAAAATATGCGTACACGATGTGTAAAGTAATTTATTCAGTGTTTCATTAACAGAGGAACTATGAATACAGCACTAATAACAGGCGGTTCAAGAGGAATAGGCAGAGCAACCGCCTTGGAATTTGCAAAAAACGGATATGCCGTAGCAATTAACTATGTAAAAAGCGAAAAGTCAGCAAAAGAACTTGCTCTAAATATTATGAGGGAATTTTCTGTCCCGGCCTGTGCCTACAGGGCGGATGTTAAAAACCGAAATGAAGTTGAAGAAATGACGGAGAAAATCCAAAGTGACCTTGGCACAATAACTGTTTTGGTGAACAATGCCGGAATCAGCACCCAAAGGGACTTTCGCTCCATTGACGAAAATCATTGGAAAACAATGCTAAGCACTCACCTTGACGGTGCATTTAACTGCACACAATGTGTAATTCCAAGAATGATAAAGAGGCAGTATGGCAAAATAATAAATATAGGCTCAATGTGGGGCATTGTGGGTGGAAGTTGTGAGGTTCACTACTCAACTGCAAAGGCAGGACTTATAGGATTTACAAAAGCCCTTGCAAAGGAGCTTGCACCCAGCGGAATAACAGTTAACTGCGTCTGCCCCGGTGTAATTGAAACTGATATGACAAAAATTTTTGACGAGGAAACGCTAAAAGATTTGAAAGATAAAACCCTGCTGAAAAGGCTGGGAACTCCAAAGGATATTGCAAAGTCGGCCTCTTTTCTTGCAAGCAAAGAGGCTGACTACATCACAGGACAAATCCTAAATGTCAGCGGTGGTTTTATAGTATAAATATATCTAAAAATATCACTTTACACTTTTAAATATTAGTAGTATAATAAAGTCGATTTTGGTTATAAATGGATATGACTTGTTTAATAAATAACTAAACGCAGATTTGCGAAAAATATACATTTCTGATTTTTTATATATTATTAGGCAAGTCCTAAATTAAGCGAGGATTATTCTAATGAGAAACATACCTTTTTCCCCTCCCGATATTTCACAAAAAGAGATTGACGCCGTTGTTGAGGTGTTAAAATCGGGATGGATTACTACCGGACCAAAAACAAAAGCTTTTGAAAAGGAAATAGCCAAGTGGTGCAACACAGATGTGGCTGTTTGCCTAAGCTCTCAAACAGCCTGTGCAGAGATGACTCTGCGTATTTTGGGAGTGGGACCCGGCGATGAGGTAATAGTACCAGCCTACACCTACACAGCATCTGCATCGGTAATTTATCATGTGGGAGCAACACCTGTTATTATCGATTGCAAAGAAAATTCATACGAAATGGATTACAGCAAGCTTGCTCGTGCAATCACCCCAAAGACCAAGGTTATCATTCCTGTTGACCTTGCCGGTGTAATGTGCGACTATGATAAAATCTTTGAAATCGTAAGGAGCAAAAGGGATCTTTTTGTTCCAAACAGTCCTTTGCAGGATGCATATAAAAGGATAGTTGTTATGGCTGACGGTGCCCACGCATTTGGTGCTACGCAAAATGGAAAACCCTGTGGATCTGTTGCCGACTTTACAAATTTTTCTTTCCACGCTGTTAAAAATATGACAACAGCAGAGGGTGGCGCAGTAACCTGGCGAAATCACAAGGGCATTGACAACGAAGCCCTTTACAAAAAGTATATGCTCCTCTCCCTCCACGGTCAGACAAAGGATGCCTTTGCAAAAAACCAAGGCACTTCTTGGGAATATGATGTAGTGGATACACAGTACAAATGCAATATGCCTGATGTTTTAGGTGCAATGGGACTCGCTCAACTTGAAAGATACGAGGAAATATTGGACAAGCGCCACAAGATGATTGATATGTACAACGAGGCATTTAAGGATATGGATATTCAGGTGCTTAATCATCACAACGAAAGCAGTCGTTCCTCAGGTCACCTGTATTTTGTGAGATTTTTAGGTAAATCGGCAGAATACCGCAACAGCTTTTACAGCAAAATGGCTGAAAACGGAGTAGTGTGTAATGTTCACTTCAAGCCGTTGCCAATGCTCACAGCCTACAAGACAAGGGGCTTTGACATTATTGACTATCCAAACGCCTACAATATGCACAAAAATCAGCTCACCTTACCAATGAACAGTAAAATGAGCTTTGATGATGCACAATATGTAATTGACACCTTTAAAAAGGTGTACAAGGAGCTTGAGGACAAGGCATAAACAGAAGTCCCATTTATAGAGTAGGATAAAATATTATATAAAAGATTTAAAAAATGAGGGCCAAGGATTTCCTTGGCTCTCTTGTTTTGTTAGTGATTATTTAACCGTTACTTTACAGATTGCAGATTTCCTACTTCCGACTTATGCTTGGCTTGTCCTTGATGCAATGCCTCCATTTTGTTCAGTATGGTAACAGAATATGTACTATCCTGTATGATTTTAGCACTAACTAAAGGCAATGCAGTAAAATAATCACAGCATTAACACAATAGAAAGTGCTACTGACATAACTTTTTTCATTATTTATCTTCATATTTAATTATAAAAGTAATTAATTATTATATATCCATATTTTGCCATTAGTTATTTATATTGCAATTTATACTGACAAATTTTATTCTTGAGTTTTAAGATGAACAAGGTGAGCAACAGATGGAATACTCTCTCCCTGTTGATTTGATGTAGGGCTCATTAGCGCTCCAGTAGCAACAAACAGTACATTCTTAAGACTGCCCTTAGTCATATCCCCCAAAATCTTACTGCAAAGCACAGAGGCTCCGCAACCGCACCCGGAACCACCTGCGTGGACATCTTGCTTTTTCCTGTTGAAAATCATAAGTCCACAGTCGTGATGGACGCCCTCAATCTCCACACCCTCATCAAACAACAGCTGGTGAAGAATATCTGTGCCAACCTGACCAAGATCACCTGTGTAAATCCTGTCGTAGTCGGCGGGTGAAGAACCTGTGTCCTTAAGGTATGTCATTATTGTGTCAGCGGCGGCAGGAGCCATAGCCGCACCCATATTGTTAAGGTCTGTAACTCCCAAGTCAACAATTTTTCCCACAGTTGCGTGACATACCTCAATGCCTTTACCCTTTTCACTGACAATAACGGAGCCGGATGCTGTTACTGTCCATTGGGCTGTTTGGGGTCTTACCCCTCCATATTCCAAGGGATATCGGTACTGCCTTTCGGCTGTACAAAAATGAGAGGAGGTGACAACTCCTGCCTCATTTGCACCACCCCCGGCAACAGCCATACTTGCCATAATCAAGCCCTGCGCCATGGTGGAACAGGCACCGTACTGACCAAGATAGGGAATAGCAAAATCCCTCATTGAGTAGCTGGAGCTGATAAGCTGATTAAGCAAGTCTCCGGCAAAGATAAAGTCCAAATCCTCCGGTTTTTTTCCACTCATAGTCATTGCCTGAATAAATGCCTCTTGCTGAAATTTCGCCTCTGCTTTTTCCCACGTATCCTGTCCTGCACGGGAATCGTAAATAATTTTTCCAAAGCATTTTCCCAAGGGCCCCTCTGCCTCTTTTTTACCTGCAACAGAACCGTATCCTGTAATCACAGGCGGCTCGGAAAATTTTAATGTATAGGAACCAACTCTTTTTATCATAAAACAAAACCCCTTTGAATTTATTATGTACAAAATGGTTGTTATTATGAAAAAAACAGAGGGCGGAAAACCGCCCTCTACACTATTAATC
>JAXESA010000078.1:0-9245 GCA_034116205.1 Ruminococcus sp.
GGGTTATCCTCCCACCATTTACAGTCTGTTGATGTATATGTACAGGTGGCCTTTTCGTAAAAACGGGCAACATTTGCGTTACTGCCACTCCAGTCCATAGCATTTTCAGGGGTATATGAACCGCTGTGTACCGAATACTCCTTACCGCCTTTTGAGTTGTATATAATGGTATATACTTCTGAATATACAAGCTCAACAACAACCCTACCCGATACATTGGACTGACCGTAGGAGTATGTTCTCGTACCGTCTTCAGCAACAGTTTCGGAGAAATAAACAGCATAATCTTCAGCGTTAATAGCAGTTGCAGGATAATATTTTCTTTCACCGCCAATGGTTATGTATGCGCCAAGAAAGGTGTTTTGGATTCTATGACCCTCAGCGTCTACCCTGTCAACTAATTCTCCTTTTTCGTTGAGGGTTTGGGAATATTTGGGAGTTACGTCTAAGGTAAAGGTTGAATTTTCGTCAACCATTATTGACTTAGCAGGTTCACCTGACTTTAGTTCAGATGTTGACAAATCATCCTTATACACATAGGTAAGTACAGCGTCACCACCTGTAAAGGATACAGATGAGGCAGGATAGTAGAGGTCAAAATTTATTCCGTCAAGTAGGTTGCCGAAGGTGTTTATTTTACTTTCAGGTTCATTTTCTTTTGAATTTGTAGCTTTATATGCAGTAAAGGCAAATATTGAATCATCCTGTCCCTCAGGCACATCGTAATAGCTGTACCTATCATCGTCGTTTTCACCATAGGTCTGCCATTTTTCATCACCGGAACAAATGATTGTAATATCCCACTTTTGTGAAAAATCAGTTGTTTCCGTTGCACTAAAGTAGGTTTCGTTGTCACTTTCAAAACTACCATTATTATCAAAAGGCTTGGAATATACTGTTACCTTAACAGGTTTGCACTTATAGTCATATTTTTCTCTCTGGTGTAGTGACTGTGTATTTTCAATTTCTTCAATATCAGCCTTAACATCAGGATAGTAATCCCTGTTTTCCTTTACCCAGTCAACCATTTGCATAAACTGGTCATATACCAGCCTTTGATTATTTTTCTTCTTGGGATCATATTTCTGTTTTGGACCGATAACAAGTGCCATAATATCAACACCATATCTTCCCCTGTGGGAAAGATTCCACTTGTACTGACTTCCTGCTTCTGTTTTAATATACTGATACATTGTACTTGACTGCTCAGCATTTAATTCGGCTGCCTGATTGCCGTTATCTACAACATATTTTTTTCCATATTGAAAATGAGGAGTACTTTTACTGTTAAAATATTCTATCTTATTATCAGTAGCTGTGGTATTCCAACAAGGAATATCACTTTGCGGATACTGAAAATAAACATCACTTGTTTTCAATGTCAAATCCGGATTCTCAAAACTACCGTTTTGCAGGTTATTAAATTCAGTAACCACTGTACCGGTCTTTTCCACAAGGAAAGAAACATCATCAACAAGTGGACTTCCCTTGTAAGAAATCAAGGAATAGTAAATAGAGGATGAATCCTTGTTCAAGGTGTAGGGTGTAGTTGCAGGGTTGGTAGCTGTCACCCAATCTGTTCCTGTTGTTCTGAAAAGTGTTACCGAATACTTTTCTGTACAGTACATTGTAGGGGTAAGGCTGAAATTGGCTCTGTTTTTACCAAACTTTCCGTCATCAAAAGTGCCGTCATCTTTAAAAGGCTTTGAATATACAACGACAGTATATTGTCCGTCAGTAGGTACTTTTTTATCAATTTTTTTACCCTTTAACCAAGTCATCATCTGTCTTAACTGGTCGGGATTGCCGGCTGGTGCATTGAGTCCCAAAACAAGGGCAACAATGTCATCTTCGCCACCTGTTTTTGTATTCTTGTACTTTAGCTCCCAGTTAAATGTTGTTCCTTGGGTAAAATCTTTGCCGTCTTCTTTTGTAACAGACTGATATACAGCATTTCCACCGTCGGTGAGTCCAAGGACATTATTTGTCACTTCCCCCTCTGTAATTTTGCTTACAGTAATATCACTGCTTGAAGCCCAAGAAGTAGTAATATCATCAAAAGAATTGTTTTGCAAAGCATTAACGGTATTGGTTTCTGCATAAGCAATAGGTAGTGATGAGGTAATCATAGCGACAACCAACACAATGGAGAGAAAAACTTTTACATAGTATGAACGGCCGAAAAATCCGGATGTGTTCTTCATATTGACCTCCTACAAATTCTTATATAAAATTAATAATCATTATCAATATATTACATTTTATTCTATCACAATATATAAAAAAATACAATGCAAAATCCTTTATTTTTCAACGAAATATCATATATTTTCCAGTGATTATTTGTTTATATAGCCATACCCTTTGCAAGAAAGATAAATATTTAAGTGAAATTAGTTCATATGGTAAAAAATCACACAATTACTTATGAATAATAGCAAAACAGCAATCCAATTATGATACACAAAAGCCAACCATTTTGGGGTCGGCTTTTAAAACAAAATATAGGGTTAGGGATAGGCTGTGAGAAAATTTAGTGAGCCTTTTGGATTTTCCATACCTTTTTCAAGTAATGAAATAAGTCCCAGAATTGTGTCCTGAAAGTCCGTGAAACCGAGTTTGAAAAAACTCAAACAAAGAAAATCAATAGGTTTTAACCATAAAAAACCCGAGGGTAACCTCGGGGTTTTGCTTTGTGTAATAAAAATAATCTCGTCATAACATAAAACTTATTACACAATCCTATACTTTACCCTATTACCATACTTTCGGGAGGTAAAAAGGTTTAGATTATCAAACTTTATTACAAAGGAACGGATTGTGGCATAGGCCGCATTTCCAAAGTCCTTTTCCAGTTCCTTGGTGGAAAATTCGCCCTTGCCATACCTTGAAATAAC
This sequence comes from Ruminococcus sp., assembly GCA_034116205.1. Taxonomy (GTDB): domain Bacteria; phylum Bacillota; class Clostridia; order Oscillospirales; family Acutalibacteraceae; genus Ruminococcoides. The sequence continues at coordinate 2,898 of JAXESA010000078.1, forward strand.
AAAGCTCCACAGCTGTTTTTCCTTTTCAGTTACATTACCGGCTCTAAGCTGATTATCATAGTTTTCAAAAACATCTGTTGAAAATTCTTCCTTTTGTAGCTTGTTATATACATTTTCCGAAAAATACTTAATAAACGGTGACACATCAATCACACCGGATATTTTGTAGTTTTCTTCAATAACAGAATAGGCATTATAATACTGTTTTTTTGACCTTGCTATATATGAAGAAAATGGTATAAACAGGGCAGTTTCGTACCCTTTCTGTACCAAAAACCACAGGTGTAACAGACGAGCCATTCGTCCGTTACCGTCAAAATACGGATGAATATAAGCAATATAAAAATGGATTATTGTAGCCTTTGCAAGGTCATTAATGTTATCCTCATTATTGATGAATTCAACAAGCTCCCTCATAGCAACATTTAGTTTTGTGTAGGGCATACCGCTATGCTCCACATCAGCGCCCACAACAAACACACTGTCGTGACGATAACGGTTGTCGTCAATCAGCTTATCTGCATCATCAAGGAAGTCACCTACTGCCATCATATATAGCTTGTAAATGTTTTCCTCAGTAATGGTATTGCTCCTGTCAGCTATAAAATCAAAGCCCTTTTTAAGTCCAAAAATCCTGTTTTCTTCGTCATCCTTTGGCGCAAAGCCTTTCAGAATATTTCTTACGCTTTCACGGTTGTAGTCAATGTTTTCTATCTCACCTGTTGAGATAATCTCGTTTTCAACAGCCTTTTCCCCGTATGAATTACTTTGGGGGTAAATCAGGGTTTTAAAGGCATTCATATTAATTTGAGCAAAGCTATCCAGATAAACAAGGCTGTTGCCTGCAAAATCATTTAGAGGAAGTTCTTTATAGTAAAGTGTTTTCAAAACTGACATAAATTCGTCAAAGTCACCGGAGTATTTGTATTTCAACTTTTTAAGATTAAAAAAGCTTTTGTCATTAATGATTTTGTTAAACTCTAAAATATCCATAATATCACCTGATATATTTTAGTATCAATTGGTATCAGCTAAATTCTATTACACTTTTCACCCTGTGTCAAGTAGATATTTTCCTGCATTTTTTATGTGTTAAAATAATTTTGCTATTTGTGTATTTATGGCTAAGACTACATAAAAATATTTTACACAAAAAATGGGACTGAAAATTCAGTCCCAAATTTTTATTTAATTCCCAAAAGCTTTTCTGCCCTGTCAATTTCCTCTTGTGTTGGTGTTTTTACACCCTCAAGTGGATAAGGTAGCTTTAGCTTTTCCCATTTCATAAGTCCTAAGGTGTGGTATGGCAGGATTTCTACCTTTTCAACACCCTTAAGCTGTTTTATAAAAGAGTTCAGGTCAACAAGTCCCTGTTCATCGTCCGTTAGTCCGGGGACAAGCACATGGCGAATCCACATCTTTACATTGTGGTCAGAAATGTACTGTGCCATTTCCTTGATATTGGAGTTTTTGTGACCTGTCAATTCCCTGTGCTTTTCCTCGTCAAACTCTTTAATGTCCAGCATTACAAGGTCGGTGTACTTTAGCAGTTCATCGAACTTTTCAAGAAATGCCTTATCATTTGAAAATGGCTGTCCACAGGTGTCAAGGGTGGTGTGGATATTCTTTTCCTTTGCCAGTCTGAAAAATTCTGTGACAAAGTCAATTTGCAGTAGAGGCTCTCCCCCACTTACAGTTATTCCGCCGTTGTCCTTCCAATATTTATGGTAGCGGTATGCCCTGTCAAAGAGTGCCTTTGGTGTCCACTCTTCACCTGTATTTTTATCCCAGGTTTCGGGATTGTGACAGTATTTACAACGCATATTACAGCCCTGCAAAAATACCACAAATCTCACGCCCGGTCCGTCAACCAAACCAAAGGTTTCAAGGGCATTTACTCTGCCCACTAAATTACATTGTTGCATGACAGGTACGGGAAATTACGTCAAGCTGTTGTTCACGAGTAAGGTCGATAAACTTAACAGCATAGCCTGAAACACGGATTGTAAAGTTTGCATACTCTTCCTTTTCAGGGTGTTCCATAGCGTCAATGAGTTTTTCCTTGCCGAATACATTAACATTAAGGTGGTGAGCGCCCTGGTCAAAGTAACCGTCCATAACCTGTACAAGGTTGTTAACTCTCTCTTCCTCTGTGTGTCCAAGAGCGTCAGGGTTGATTGTCTGTGTATTTGAAATACCGTCAAGTGCCCAGTGATATGGGAGCTTTGCAACGGAGTTAAGGGAAGCAAGAAGTCCGTTTTGCTCTGCACCGTAGCTTGGGTTAGCACCCGGTGAAAGTGGCTCGCCGGCTCTTCTGCCGTTTGGCATATTACCTGTTGCCTTACCGTAAACAACATTTGATGTGATAGTAAGGATAGATGTTGTAGGCTCGGAGTTACGATATGTGTGGTGCTTTTTAATCTTTTCAAGGAATGTCTTAAGGAGCCATACTGCAATGTCATCAGCTCTGTCATCGTCGTTGCCGTACTTAGGGAAGTCACCCTCTGTTTCAAAGTCAACAACAATGCCGTCCTCGTCACGAATTGGCTTAACCTTTGCATACTTAATAGCGCTCAAGGAGTCAACAACATGTGAAAAACCTGCAATACCTGTTGCAAATGTACGGCGAACATCTGTATCAATAAGTGCCATTTCGGCTGCCTCGTAGTAGTACTTATCGTGCATATACTGGATAAGGTTAAGTGTGTTTACATAAAGACCTGCAAGCCAGTCCATCATATCGAGGTACTTGTCGATAACCTCATCGTAGTCAAGAATTTCGCTTGTAATTGGCTTGTATGCAGGGCCAACCTGCTCACGGGTTTTAACATCTACACCGCCGTTGAGAGCATACATAAGGCATTTTGCAAGGTTTGCACGAGCGCCGAAGAACTGCATTTCCTTACCTGTCTGTGTAGCGGAAACACAGCAGCAGATTGAGTAATCGTCACCCCAAACAGGCTTCATTACATCGTCATTCTCGTACTGAACAGAGCTTGTGTTAATGGAGATTTCTGCTGCATACTTCTTGAATGTTTCGGGAAGTGATGAGGAGTAGAGAACTGTAAGGTTTGGTTCAGGGGATGGTCCCATATTTTCAAGAGTGTGAAGGAAACGGAAGTCAGTCTTTGTAACCATTGAACGACCGTCAACGCCAACACCTGCAACTTCCAGTGTTGCCCATACAGGGTCGCCTGAGAAAAGCTGGTTGTAGGACGGAATACGGGCAAACTTAACCATACGGAACTTCATAACCATATGGTCAATAAGCTCCTGAGCCTCATCCTCAGTGAGGATGCCCTTTTCCATATCTCTCTGAATGTAAATATCAAGGAATGTAGAAACTCTACCAACGCTCATTGCAGCGCCATTCTGGGTTTTAATTGCAGCAAGGTAGCCAAAGTACAGCCACTGGCAAGCCTCTTTTGCGTCCTTAGCAGGCTGTGAAATATCAAAGCCATACACCTCTGCCATCTTCTTCATATCGTTAAGGGCTCTAATCTGAAGGGCAATTTCCTCACGCAGACGGATAATGTCGTCTGTCATTGTACCGTCGCCACAGTTGGCAAGGTCCTTCTTCTTCTCCTCAACAAGGAAGTCAATACCGTAAAGGGCTACACGACGGTAGTCGCCTACGATTCTGCCACGACCGTATGTGTCAGGAAGACCTGTGATAATCTTGTTGTGACGAACCTTTTTCATCTCGGGTGTGTATGCGTCAAAAACGCCCTGGTTATGAGTACGACTGTACTCGTTAAAAATCTTGTTAAATTTTGGGTTTGGTGTGTAACCGTTAGTTTCGCAAGCCTGCTGTGCCATTTTGATACCGCCAAAAGGCATAAATGCACGCTTTAAAGGCTTGTCTGTCTGAAGACCAACAATCTTTTCAAGGTCCTTGTGCTCTTCGCTGATATATCCCGGGCCATATGCTGTCAGGGTTGAAACAACCTCTGTTTCCATATCGAGAACGCCACCGTTGGCACGCTCCTGCTTTTGAAGGTCCTGAAGAATACCCCAAAGCTTGTTTGTAGCTTCTGTCGGGCCAACAAGGAATGATGAATCGCCGTCATATGGCTTGTAGTTCTTCTGAATAAAGTCACGGGTGTTGACTTCTTCTTTCCAAATACGGCCTTCAAAGCCGTCCCATTGCTTAAAATCTTTCATTATTCTCTCCACCTCAACTAATATGATTATATATGTCTTTCAACCAATGTACATTATACTACTATTTGTCTAAAAAACAAGAAAAATTCGCAACAAAAAATGAATACTATTGTATAGTACAAAAAATTAGGAGCAACCCCAAATTTATAGTGCAAAATGAGAACAAAAAATGGGATTTTTTTACGCTATTAAGGAATTTATTTCCTTATTTGTTTTATTTATAAACGATTTCAATCGCACAATTTGTATGTATAAGGAATATTTTTACATAGATTTAACAAGATGTTGTGTTGTCAGCCGGAAAGGCAGATTGCGTTGTATTTTTGTATCAGCAAATCAATACTACTGAAAATATACAACAAAGTGGGATATGATTTTCTGTTTTTCAAAAACACAAATCTGTATTTTTATTTACTGAAAACAGAATATAGTGAATAATCAAACTTCCCTTTTCTACAAAAGAAAACACCACAAAGGACAGGCTACCCTTGTTTAATTTCAACCCCATATTTCCACAGCACAACCCTATATGTGATATATAGAAAGTAATCAAAGAAAAATCCCATATAATATTGTATATAGATTTACAGAAAATTCACTAAACACAATTTGTTTTTCTGCAAAGTAATAATTCCACTATTATTGGTGGAATTTTTGCCTTTTATTTTCTGTTTTCTTTTTTAAAGAATTAAAAATTAACTCATATGTAATTAAATAATTACAATTTTATTACTTATTATTTCTATATTGGAATATTATTAAAATCATAGTCCTATAAATAGGACTTATAACAGCTTTATTTCTATTATAGAATTAAAACACAAATATTTGCCAAAAAAATAAATCTTGTGTAATTATTATAAAATTTCTTTAATATGGAGTTTTGAGTTGGTGCTTATACATATAAAAAACGCATTTTTCTTTTAAAACATTAAAATTTTGCCATAAAATATTTTATATAACGAACGGTAAGTTATTTGACTTCCTCATTCCCCCTGTCTATAATACACCCGATGTGTCCAAAACACTAAGGAAAATGCCGATTAAATGGGCAAATTTCCAATATAACAGGAGGTCAATGATGATTAAAAAAGCAATTTCTACAGTTTTGTTTCTGGCTGTCATTTTTAACACATACAGCTTGACAATGCTTAACGCAAGCGCAGAAACAACCGAAAAATTCTCGTATAATATCATGGACAATGGCACAGCACAAATCACAAAATGTTACGAAACAGCTGAGGACATAACAATTCCTCAGGAAATAGACGGTTATTCCGTCACAGGTATTGGCGACCGAGTTTTCTCGGACTGCACAGGTTTATCCTCGGTGAAGATTCCCGATACAGTTGAATTTATTGATGATGATGCTTTTTTGGGAGTATCAGATATTACAATTTACTGCTCATCAAATACACCGGCACATCGCTACACCTTGGAAAAGGGCTTTAATCACATTATTCTATTGGATAAAATCAAGCTGAACACCACAAATGCTATACTTACAGCAGGAAGAACCAAGGTTTTAAAGGCAACAATCACGCCAACAGGTAACAGCCTGTTGTCAGGAAAATGGTCCTCCAGCAACAGCCGAGTGGCAACTGTTAACAGCAAAGGCGTTGTTACCGCAAAGTCAAGAGGTACAGCAACCATCAGTGCCAAATCAACAGACGGAAGTATTAAAGAGGCTAAATGCAGGATTGTTGTAAAACAGCCTATAACAAAGATTAAAATATCAAAAAGCAACGCCATCCTTAATGTTGGCGCAAAGAAAACACTAAAGGCAAGTGTTTCCCCAAACAATGCCAACAACAAGAAAATCAAATGGACTTTATCTAACAAAAAGGTACTTAGCGTTAACCAAAAGGGTAAAATCACCGCAAAGCACCGTGGCAAGGCAGTTGTATATGCAAGAGCAACAGACGGTAGCAAAAGGTACGGAAAATGCATCGTCACCATTAAACAGCCTGTTAAAAAAATTACAATATCAAAATCAAATCTTACTCTAAAGGTTGGTGCAAGCAAAACCCTAAGTGCAAATGCATACCCTAAAAACGCCAACAACAAGAAAATCAAATGGACTTCATCTAACAAAAAGGTACTTATCGTTAACCAAAAGGGCAAAATCACCGCAAAGCACCGTGGCAAGGCAGTTGTATATGCAAGAGCAACAGACGGTAGCAA
>JAXESA010000079.1:0-2604 GCA_034116205.1 Ruminococcus sp.
AATATGGATGTTAGGGTTATCAAAATTGAAGGTTCTGTTGAGCTTGGTCCATTAATCGGTTTGAGTGACGCAATAGTGGACATTGTTGAAACAGGTTCAACCTTAAAAGAAAATGGTCTTGAAGTAGTTGAAGATGTTTGCCCAATCTCCGCAAGGTTGATAGCAAATGTTGCAAGTCTAAAACTACGCAAGGCTGAGATTGAAAATCTTGTAGATTTAATTGGAAAGGAGATTGATGTTTAATGTATGTTATCCCGGCAATCGACATTAAGGACGGCACCTGTGTTCGCCTGCAAAAGGGCGATTATAACACAGCGGAAAAGGTAGCCGAAGACCCGTATGTAACTGCAAAGTCCTTTAAGGATATGGGTGCAAAGTATTTGCATATGGTTGACCTTGACGGAGCAAAGGACGGGGAAATGAAAAACAAGGAGCTTATTTGCGATGTTGCAAAATCCTGTGGACTCCGTGTTGATGTTGGCGGAGGTATCCGCAGTATGGATGCCATTGAGTACTACCTGACCCACGGAGTAAATCAGGTTGTGCTTGGTTCAGTAGCTGTTAAAAACCCAAAGCTTGTAACAGATGCAGTGAGGAATTTCGGCGACAAAATTATTGTTGGCATTGACGCTGTAAAGGGTTATGTAAAAACTGAGGGTTGGATTGACGGTAGTGATATTTACTACACAGAGCTTGCCAAACGAATGGAAGATGTGGGTGTAGAAAAGTTCATCTTTACCGACATTGACCGTGACGGAATGCAGACAGGTCCTAACCTTGTTCAGCTTGAGGCTCTCAGCAATTCTGTCAGCGGTGACATTATTGCAAGTGGCGGAATTTCCGACATTACAGATATTAGAGATTTAATGTCCCTCAGCATTTTTGGTGCTATTTGCGGAAAATCTATTTATGCCGGAAGTCTTGATTTGAAAAAAGCAATCAAGCTGACAAGGGGCTGATTACAAAATGGATTTGGAAAAGTATTTTGTAAAGTCAGACCTTATTCCGGCGGTTGTACAGGAGCATTCTACAGGTGAAGTGCTTATGGTAGCCTGGATGAACCGTGAATCTATGGCTAAAACAATTGAAACAGGCTACACTTGGTTTTGGAGCCGTAGCCGACAGGAGCTTTGGAATAAAGGTGCAACCTCCGGCCATCTGCAAAAGGTAGTGGAAATATACTCCGACTGTGACGATGACACACTCCTTGTGAAAGTAGAACAGACAGGAGCCGCCTGCCACACAGGAAACCACAGTTGTTTCTTTAAAAAGATTAAATAGTATTTTGTTTTTTCGTAAATATTTACGGTAAAAACAATAGGTATTTTGGACAAGCGACAGTATTTCAGGCTGTCGCTTGTTCTTTCAGTTTATAAATCAGAAAAAATATGATAAATTATTCGTAAAATTTTATGTTGAATTTATAGTCAAAATTGTATATAATAAAGATGTAAAAACTCTAATATAAAATGAAAGGGGAATTGTTATGCCTAACATTAAACCGATTTCAGATTTGAGAAATTATACATCAGTTTTGCAGGATGTAGCTGTTGGTTCGCCTGTTTATCTTACAAAAAACGGAAGAGGATGCTATGCTATTGTAGATATTTCCGAACAGGAGGATTACGAAAAAACTAAATCCGCTTTAAAACTTATGTGCGAACTGGAAAAAGGAAGAAAATCAGGAGAGGAAAATGGATGGCTGTCTGAAGAAGATGTAAGGGCTCATTTCAGGACTAAAGATAATGTATAATAAAATCAAGTATTCACCGGAGGCACTGAATGATCTTGATGAAATATGGAAATATATTTCTGTAAATCTTTCAAATCTTATTTCGGCAAATAATACAATTAATGGAATTTTGGATACTATTGATGTTTTAAAGGAGTTCCCGAAATCAGGAAAACCACTTGAATTTTCAAATGGTATAAAAACCAACTACCGCTTTGTAAGGTACAAAAACTACATCGCCTTTTACCGTATCAGCGACAATAACATTTTTGTTGACAGAATAATTTACGGGAAGAGAGATTATATGAAAATACTTTTTGAAAATGAGCTGTAAAAGGCTCATTTTTATCATTACGCACAAAAGCGGTACAGCATAAACTGTACCGCTTTTGTGTTTAGTATTGTTGGTTATATTAAAAATCTCTTTTCTTCCAATAAATTAACTTGCGTTTTTCAGTTGAAGTCTTAACTTGTCGCTAATCATTGCAATAAATTCGCTGTTTGTGGGCTTACCTCTTGAATTGTGGATAGTGTATCCAAAGTAAGAGTTCAGCACATCCACATCACCTCTGTCCCAAGCAACCTCAATTGCGTGTCTTATAGCCCTTTCAACTCTGCTTGAGGTTGTTTCGTATTTTAATGCAACAGATGGGTATAATTCCTTTGTTACTGCGTTGATAATCTCAGGCTTTTCAACTGCCATTAGGATTGAATCCCTAAGGTAATGGTAACCCTTGATGTGGGCAGGAACGCCGATTTGGTGCAGAATTTCTGTCACCTTAACCTCAATGTTAATGTTAGGGAAAACACTGCTTGTCTGTACGGTGTTTTTTGTGCTTAACAGCATTTTGATGTTCTCTGTCAAATCCTTA
>JAXESA010000080.1:0-4180 GCA_034116205.1 Ruminococcus sp.
GGTAGAGTTGAAAGAGGTCGTATCAACGTTAACGAAGAAGTTGAAATCGTTGGTCTTACAGACGATATCCGTAAGGTTGTTGTTACAGGTCTTGAAATGTTCAGAAAGTCACTTGACTATGCAGAGTGCGGCGATAACGTAGGTGCACTTCTCAGAGGTGTTCAGAGAACTGAAATCGAAAGAGGTCAGGTTCTTGCAAAGCCAGGCTCAATCAAGCCACATAAGGCATTCAGCGGTCAGGTTTACGTTCTTACAAAGGACGAAGGTGGCCGTCATACACCATTCTTCAACAACTATCGTCCACAGTTCTACTTCAGAACAACTGACGTTACAGGTACAATTTCTCTTCCAGAGGGAACAGAAATGTGTATGCCTGGTGATAACGTTGAGATGTCTGTTGAGCTTATCACTCCTATCGCTATCGAAGAGGGTCTTCGTTTCGCTATCCGTGAAGGCGGTAGAACAGTTGGTTCAGGTGCTGTTACAGCTATCAACGAATAATTATAAGAATTAATTATAGTTATTGCATAATTTATCCCCTGTCTTTTGACAGGGGATTTTTGCATATTCCTTTATTATTAATTGAAAAAGCAAAAATCAATTAATCCGCAAATATTTTTTGATTTTCTCGTCTATATATGTGAAAGGGCAAATAAAGGAGGGTTTTGTTTGGAGGACAAGCAAATAATCAATCTATACTTTTCAAGAACAGAACAAGCTATTAAGGAAACAAAGAACAAATACAGTTCATTCTAAATCGAAAAAAAGAACCTGAATATGATAGCGATATATATGACAGGGTTGAGTATTCCAATGCAGTAAAGGAAATATATGATGGTATTGAAAATTTTGACGACTATTTTGGAGATACATTAACATTTGAACTGCATTACAAAAACGGAACTATCAAAACTGTCTTTGTAAACATTTCTTTGGATAAATATGGAAAATATACAATTGATTATAGTATTAATTAGGGAAACACTGATTAAATCATTTGCACAGATTGTGCAGTCAGATTTTTTGTCGATTAGTTCAAAAAACCGCAGGAATACTGACGTATTGCGAGGATTTTTTGGGCTAACCGGCGGAAAATATGCAAACAAGATGTGTGAATTGATTTATTCAGTGTTTCCTTAGGTCTTGTTTAATAAATAGCACGTATGTACAAAAAAGCTCGGCGAAATGCCGAGCTTTTACTACATTAATAGTTGATACTCTTATATTGGTTTTCTGAATTCCACATCACCTGATGCTATGTCAATGGAATACTTGTATTTACCGCCTGCATAAACAGCACTTCCGTCCATTGAGTCAAGCGTTCCCGTTAGAGGAAATTCTGAAGTGATTTCACCGGATGCTTTGGAATAATTGAGTGTAAATCCATTTTTATCTTCAGGGAGAAAAACTACAACATTACCGGAACTGCTTTCAATGTCCAATGTATCAAGCATAATACCGCTATCAATTTTAGCATCGCCACTTGCCATATCAATGCCAACATTGAAAAAATCTCCCATAATATCTACATTTCCTGAAGAAACATCTACATTAAGATTATCTGCCTGAATATATTTTCCTGTAGTACTTCCGCTTGCAGAATTAATCTCCAGCTTATCACAGGTGAGGTTTTCAAGATTAATATCTCCACTTGCGGTGTCTATATACAGCAACTCGTAGTCTTTGTCTAATAGGTAAATGTCAATATCCTCGTGGAAGTAGCCCATAATAAATGTGAAAATATTGTGGTTTATTTCTGTGGAGTTGTTTTCCTGAGTGATTTTTAATCCTCTTGTTGTGTCACCGGGAACTAAACCTCTGTATTCACACTTGTACTTAATGTAGCTGTAATCCTTGTCACTTAAATGATAATTTATTGTACCGCTGGAGTTATCCAGTTTTATTACATCTGTATATGCATCATTCAGTTTGTATGTTTTTGAAATAGTCTGAGTGTCGCTAAACAAATATACAAGTCCGGCTGTTCCCAGTAAAACAATAAAAACTGCACTTATGATAAATGTTATAATGGTGGATACTTTGAGTTCTTTTTTGGTAGGTGTAACAGTTACATCATAACCGTCCTGAGTAAAATTTTCCTTAACATTTTCCTCAACATTTTCGCTTTTCTTATCAATAAGTCCGGCAATGTAATAGTAGAGAGGAATTGTTAGAAATAACAGCCACAATGGATGCCATAATCCACAGGTCATACCAAAAAAGCAGAACAGCCATACAACAAAAACAGGATAAGCAAAGTGACTTATTTTCTTCTTGAAAATTGCGTCAACAGCTGTGTAGTACATAGGAATTGTCAAAAACCACAGCCAGCTTGTTGCCCAACCGCCAAAAATGTTTATGAATCCAAAGGCGAAAAATCCTGCTACTGCTACTGCCCAAAATGGAAAAAGCTTTGCCTTGCGGTGTGCAGAGGATTCTGTACAATTTTCGTGGTGAATGTGGCCATTCTCGTCGGTAAATGCCTTAACATTTCCGTCCTCGTCAACAACATTTACTCCGTCCTTGTCAACAGAAACCTTGGTACCATCCTTGCTTTCAACGTGGATTCCGTCCTTAAAGCTGATATCTACCTTGTCATCTCCGTCATTAATATGTATTCCGTTTTTAAAAGATACATGGGATTCTTTTTTGTCCTGTTGATTGCCATTTTCTTCAGAACTGTTAAAGCCATCAGTATTGGTGCTTTGGGAGTTATCCTCTTTTTCTTTATTTAATGTTGTTGTCGGGTCGCCCATTAAAAGCTCGTCAAGGGTGACACCGTAAATTTTTGCCAATAATATTAGGTTGTCTGTGTCGGGAGATGCCTCCGCCCTTTCCCACTTGCTGACAGCCTGACGACTTACGCCGATTTTTTCGGCAAGCTCTTCTTGACTTAGTCCACTTGCCTTTCTGTACTGTAAAAGTTTGTTTGCAGTTTCAATGTTCACACTATTTACCCTCCCCCGTGTGGGGCCTTTCTTTATGATGGGTTTATTATACAATCCGGTCGCCGGTTGCACTATCAACTTTAGTTTACAATTTCCGCAACTATAGGTTGCAGCGGCTTGTTTATGGGATTTTTTTACTAAAATCAGTTACCTATTTGCTTTACAAAATGAATATTTCGGCTCACCTCATTGAACCCCAAAGCTTTATGAAAATCCATGCTTTGGGTGTTTTCTATGTTGCAGTCAGAGGCAAATTCCGTGCAGTTCCTTTCCTTTGCCCAGTCCTCACAAAATTTAACCATTTCCCTTGCAATGCCCTTGCCCATATGTTCCTCCTTGACGGAAATTCCCTCAAGGTAGGCAACAGGAAAGGTTTTTCTGCCTTCAACATATTCAAATCTAAGTCCCACAGACGCAAAGCCCACAGCCTCATCATTATTCTCCGCAATGATAAAGGCAGAGGTTTCTTTGTCCATATCTGAGAATTGAAGATATAAATCAAGGGAAGAGGAAACAGAGCTCCACACATTTTTAACAAGGGGAAAAAGGCGGTCAAGGTCCTGTGATGTTGCAATGCGGATAACCATATCAGTATTCAAGTCCCTGTGTTGTCTTTAAAAATTCGCTGAACCGGTTATAAATTTTCTCTACACCGCCCACAGAGTCGCTTTCTATATTAAGTGGCATAATTGGGTCGTGAACAGAAAGCCTTAGCAGTAGCCAACCGTCGCCGTGTTCCTTATCAAAGGAAACCCTTATGCCCTCACGGTTGTCGTCAGCAACAATCCAGTTTTCTTCCTTATTAGCGTATTCCTCAAGGCTGTTAATAATTCTTTCACCACAGGCACGAAAATCCTCTTCTGTAATTTTAAAGCGAATTTCCTTGCTTTCAACAGGTTCTTTCAGATTTTTAAGGAGCATATCAATAGTTTTGTTTTCCTTTTTAAGCTGTGCCATTTTTATAATAATTTTTGTGCAGAGGTAAGCGCCGTCGTCAAGGAAGTAGTTTTCTTTCATTGCGGCGTGACCTGATGTTTCAATGGCAAGCGGGCAGTATTCTCCCTTATTGTTTAGCTCAATTCCCTTGTCAATAACATTCTTGTAGCCTCGTCTGTATCTGTAATGCTTACCGCCAAGCTCTTTCTCAATAAATTCCTTTAGTCCTGAGGAGGTTACGGAGTCGGTAACTATTGTACCGCCCTCCTTACCTTCAAGTGCAATAGCTGATGCAA
>JAXESA010000081.1:0-10494 GCA_034116205.1 Ruminococcus sp.
GACACGGTCTGCCAGTTTTTCCACCAGGCTGAAAATGTGGGTGGAGACAATGACGGTTTTTCCTTCTGCCTTGAGGGACAACAGGAAATCGGTGACGGTCTTGGCCGTGATGACATCCAGTCCATTGGTCGGCTCATCGAATATGATGATGTCCGGGTCATGCACCAGTGAGATGGCGATGGACGCCTTCTGCTTCATACCGGTGGAGAGATTTGCAATCTTCACCTCGGCAAACTGGTCGATGCCGAAGATTCCAAACAATTTTTCCTTGCGTGCCTTTCTGTCTTCGTCTGAAACGCCGTGCAGGTCAGAGAAAAAGTCGAACAAATAGCTTGGAGTAAAGAAGTCCTCCAGCTTCAGTTCGCTTGTCAAAAATCCAATCTTGCTTCGCACCAGGGAAGGATCCTTCACCACACTTGCACCGTCCACAATGCAGTCACCGGCGTCCGGCTTGATGAGTGTTGCGATCATGCGGAGTGTGGTTGTTTTACCTGCACCGTTGGGGCCAAGCAGGCCATAAACTCCCGGCGTAAGTGTTACGGAAAAATCGTCAAGCGCCTTTACTGTTCCCTTTTTGTAGGTTTTGCTTATATTCTTAATTTCAAGTTTCATTTTTTATCCCTTTCTGTAATTTGTAAATCTGCACCCTGCAAATATAAATAGTGTGGTGGATAATAAGGTGCATATTAATATTGACAATGTAAAATTCATCAGCCAGTTACACCTAAGCAGCACTCCAAATCTTATGCTATTATTTAGGTTTATTAATAGAGGTATAAGCAGTAGTACCGATGAAATTATCATTGTAAGGAGATTGTTTTCCGAAAATACGGATATAAAGATTACTGTATGTAACACAAAAGTTGCCAAAATAAAATAGCAAATTATTTGGGTAATAAAAGCCAAAATTACTGATATTTCTGCATTTTCAAAGCCCTCTATACAAGAAATCGGAGTTGAAAATCCATCTGTGCCAAAGGCATTTGTAAACCTTATTAGATACGGTAAATACACAGCTGTGAACATAACTAAAAGTGAAATTATCCCTAAAACTGATTTCCGTAGATACAAATTCAGCTTTCCTTTTCTGCTTGAACGAAGTAGAAAAATCGCCTTGTTTTTGTATTCCGTTGTGTATATAGGTGGAATTGCAATTATTATCAGAAGTGATAAAAGTGCAAACTGCATCCATTCTCTGCTACTGTCACTCACAAATCTAGTGTAAATATTCTCGTCAATGAATTTACCATTTTCTATGGTTTTTATTCTTTCATACTGTTTCTCAACCTTATCAAGTGCTGTTTTTTCATTTTCCAGAGTATTAGAAATCACATCATACATTGAGGAGGATACATCTTTGTTTAGCTTTTCTTCAAGCTTTTCTATGTACTCTTTTTTACTTGCAATATACTTTTCCTTTTCAGGAGTTATTTCTCCATGCAAATACTCCATATGGTTTTTATAAATCACATCAGCACCGGATGAGTAGTGGTAGCTTTCCTCCCCAAAGGAATAGAGTACAGAAACAGCTATGATAATAAGGAACAAAAAAGTCATTTTGTTATGCACAAGATATTTGAAAAACTCTCCTTTAAAAAGGCTTGTACTGCCATTTATCTTGAAGTGCTTTGTTTTAAATCTTTCCTTAATTACCCTGTTCCTTGAAAGATTAATGGTGACTACCGCTGTGGTTATTACTCCCATAACAAGTATTGTTACAGCTGTAACAGTTAATCTGTTAATGGGAGTGCTGAATATATTTAGGTTTAGATATTGTGACAGTAAACTTTGTGTATCTGTAAAGCTGAAAATATTAATGTATTTGATGTGATTAATCACCGAGTTATTAGGTATTATGCTGTACAAAAGATATTCTGTTGCAGTAATCCCTACACACAACGAATACCTAAAAATCGGACTTGTAAAACAGGCGAAAACCAGGGTAAATAGGAATGTAAAGCTAAGGTATGCAACAGCCTTTGAAAGCATAAAAACTGCATAATATTCACCTATATTAAGACCTAAAGTGCAGTTACGGAATTGCGGTATTGACTGAACTTTAGCACCGAAATCATCCACACCGTAAACAGCACTTGACACAAAAATGTTGAGTAATACAAAGACTATTGAAATCGCAAAGGTTAATATTCCGTAGGCTGTCAGTTTGGACAATGCTGTTGTTTTTCTGCCCCTTAATGTAGTTTTTATCAGCCTGTTTAAACCGTTATCAACAGAAAAAATATAGACACCGGCAAGGAAAATAAGTGCAATTATAAAGCAGTCAGTTATGAAGAAATCCCCAACAGCAAGCAAGCTGTCAGCCTTTGCTGGAGTTAGCTTTATGCCTTTAAGGTGACTGTAATCCTGTGCGGTTTTGTACAGATTTTTGTAGCTAAAGGAGTCCTTGTCGCCAAACATTTTTGACTGGCTTTCTGCCCTGTTTTCCATTTCATTTATAAAATCGGGATAAGATTTTATATACTGCAACTGCGACTGTGTACTCCGGGGTTCTTCTGTAAAAATATTCTTTTCCGTATTGTTTTCATTGAAGAATACAAACACATTCAGTATTATCGACAGCACCCCAACCACTAAAAACACCTTTTGAAAAATTACCTTGCGTATTTCATACAATATCAGTTTCATATTACACCTCAGGAAAATTCATATATTATCTTAGAAGTCAATTTTTTCTTTGTTGCAATATCCTTTTTGGAAACAATCTGCAAGGTACTGTTATCCTCGATAAATCTTACAATAAAGTTCTCGTCATAGGGTAATTGAGGGTCGATTATAAAGGGCATTTTAACCCTGTTTAACACCTTTCCCTTACCGTCAAAAACATAGTAAATTCCCTGTTCCTTCTCCATTTCTTCAAAGTAAATATATCTTCCGTCAGTAAATATATTGTAGCCATAATACCTTTTGTCATAGTCAAAAAGCTTTTTTGTATTTTCGCCGTTTAAATCACAGGTATAGATGCAGTTGCCACCGGAAAGACAAATAATTTTGTCATTATAATAGCCACAAAATGTTGGTGAGTCGCCCTTTACCTTATCAGCAAGGCAATAACATTTGTTCTTCTCTATATCGTAAACATATCTTTTGTCCTGAAATGAGCTATTGTCGCTGTCCAGTATATCTGTACCTTTCTCTACTGTGGAACAGTCAAAGTAAACATAATTTCCGTATGCCTGTAAATTCTCTGTTTTCTGTAAATCAAGTCCCATTTTGTCAAAGTCCGAAATACATCGGGAACTGCTGTTATCCTCTAAATCAACTCCATAAACTGCACTGTCTGTTTCAACCTTTTCTTTACCGTCACTATCCTGTGTTGTTATAACAGACTGTGCATAGTAAAAGTATCCCCTGTGGATAATCCAATCGTCAATAAACATTGTTTTAACGGTATATACACTCTCTGTCCTTTGGGTATCAATATCTATCCTTTTCAGTATAAGCCCCTCTGTTTCGATTTTTGTATTGTCAATGTAGTAAATGCTGTTGTTATAGTACTGGATTTTCTGTTCAGCAGGGAGATAGTCCCCTGTTATGTAAGCATTACAGCCTTGCTTTTTTCTGTCATCAGTTTCTCTATCGTGTAAGCAGTCTGCTTTGTTGCACAGAGGATACACAGACATATCCTTTTCATCAATAAAATAAAGGAAATTGTCCTTTAAAAAGTAATATCCATCACTGCTATGTTGTAAGGTCGTGCCGTACCACACATCGGAATACATATACTGGTTGTCCTGATTTTCAATGAATCTATTTTCAGTAATTATGTTTTTATCGTTTTGGCAACCACACATAACAACGATTACAATAATCATCAGACAAATTATTCTTTTCATCTTTTAACCCTCACATTACAAAATTTCATAAACACCGTTATTAGTGAAAATACAGTTACTATAAGGGCGATAACCCCTATTACGGCAACTGCGATATGCCATATGTTGCTTCGGAAAATGTATGACATTCTCACATTTGTCATATTCATCACTGCAACACTTGGCACAAGGAAAATTCCGCTTGACACTATCATTGTCATAATGTTGTTCTTCGTCAGTAGCGAAAGCATAAACACAAATGATGTAACTGCAACTGCCGACGCAAAATGCACCATACCGCAAATCACTATATACTCAAAAACCGTTATACTGTCTGTAAGCATAGAAAAATCCTGCATATAGTACAGCGGTATTTCAAAGGATTTTGTGCCGAAGGTGTTTACAAAATTAATCATATAGGGCAGATAAATCAAGGTATAGAAAACAGCTGTTGAAGTCACGGTAACAAGTAGTTTTGTGGCGATTAACCTTGCTTTTCCAAACCTGTTGCACCGAACAAGGTTTACCATACCCCTTTTGTATTCACAGGCAAAAATATTTGATGTGCTAAATATTACTAAGGCGACTAAAAGTGTAAAATACATCCATTCACGACTGGTGTTTTCCGTTAATCTTTTGCACACAAGCTCGTTGATAAAAACAGGCTTTGTTTTTGTTTCTGCTGACTTTTCCTTTACATAGGTGTACTGCTCCATAACCCTTTCAAAGCCTTTTCCCTTGGTTTCAAGAATGTTGTCTATGTACCCTGTTTTTGAGGATTTTTCGTTAATACTTAGGCTGTTGTCGTCCTGTATTTTCTGTCTTTCAAAATATAAATCGTCAAAGTACTTTTGCTCCCTGTTAAGATATTCTTCCTTTTCGCTGTCAATTTCTCCCTCAAGGTCAGCCATATATGAGTTGTAGGCGCTTTCCGATGGGTTAACAAAGTGAATACTTAGGTCACCGGTTAAATTTGAGTATGCAAAAACAGAGAGGAAAACAATCGCCAAAAATACAAGTGAAGTTTTGTAGTGCTTGTAGATTTCCCCGCTGAAAATTTTTACACTGCCCCTAATTTTCTTTATCCTTAACCTGAATCTTATCCTTGACCTGACAATATGGTGGGACCTTGCAAACACTATGGTTGTGATAACAAAACTTGCGATTACGGTAACAGCCATCACCCCTATCCACACATTTATAATGTTGACAGGCTGACTGAAAAGGTTGACATTTACATACTCCCCAAATATGCTGTTGCCTGACATAAAGTAATAGAGGTTGATGTACTTAAAAAACGCAAACACAGAACGGTTATCAATGAACAAAACCGAGGCAAACTGAAATGCTGTAAACAGAATAATTATCACATAAACCTTTGCTGTATTTTTCACCACAACAAAAGCCATTGCAAATATCATACTAAGGGCAATAAAGGTAATAACCTTGCTTATAACCCACAGGAAAATATATTCATTGACACTCACCTTTAGGGGACATTCCATAAACAAACTGATTGACTGGACACTTCTGCCCATATCACCAAAGCCGAAAATCAACCCCGAAACAACGATATTAGCCACATAAAATAGTGCTGACAAAACCGATGTCACAATTATCAGTGCAAACAGCTTTGAAATTACCGCCTCTGCTCTGCCCCCTTTGGTACACCTTACAAGAGGATACAAACCCCTATCCCTTTCACTGCTGAAAAGGAGAATACACATTACCACTACAAGGACAATCATAAGGAAATTTGTCACTTCAAATTCTGTTGCTGTTTCCACACAAGTGTTATTGCCAACAGTTAACTGTATGCCCTTTAGGTGTTGAAAGTCCTGTGGTGTTTTTCCGATATTGTTGTAGGAAAAACTGCCTTTTTCTGCAAATACAGAAAATTTCCTTTGGCTGTCTGCCCTGCTTTCCATTTCGTCTATAAAGGTTTTGTAGCTTTCAAAGTAGTCATACTGTGACTGCACCTTTTGAGTAAGTTCAACACCTGTGAAATTTTCCTCTTTCATATACTTTTCTTTAATTGTATTCAGAGTTTTTTGGGGATTGGCTGAATTTTTGCATTTTTCTATTATGGAATTATACTCACCCTTATTCTCCCTAAAAAGCTCACCCTCGTAACTACCCGTTTGGATATACACAAGGGCAAAACAATTCATTATGAAAAAGGCAACAAAGCATATGATAAATATTTTGTTCCCAAGTATTTTATAAAGCTCAAATCTAAGTAACTTCATCATTCCGCCTCATAGTAGTAATTGTCTGTATTTGTATTAAAGTCCATATTACACAGGGTTTTATATTCTATTGTTTTACCCTTACAAGAGCCAAGCTGACCTTTGTCTGCATACACCAGTACGGGGCGGTTATTTTTGTCAACAGCTTTCATAATAAAGCAATCTGTACTTTGTGCATTAAACCACCACGAGCCCTCAGGCAACTTAAAACTGTCAACCTCATTCATATCAAGGTCAAGGACAGTTATATTTGGAATGTAATCTTCATCTCCTGCGTGGGTGATTGCGTCACTGAAATAATAGTAATTTCCGTCACAATAGGCGGTTGAAATTTCACTTCTCCTGTAACACTCCCGAAAGCCTGTTCCGTCAAGATTGCCACGTAGATATACATATTCACCTGTTTTCTTATCCCTGCAAATCCCCAAAACCTTGCCCTTTGCAAAGCTGTTTATACTTACAAATGTTTCATCCTTGTACCTTATTTTGTTGTACCTAAGTGTTTTAAGGTCAAGGGCAACAGCGTATGACTCCACGGTATTCTCCTCTTCGTTCTGCTCATCAACATTAAAGTAAAGATAGTGGTCATATGCAAGGATAGGTTGAAAAGCAGACTCGTTATCCTTTATGTAATTCTTAATTTCAAACACCATTTCACTTTCACCGTCAAGGTTATCCATAGAAAGTCTTACAATTCCGTTGTCCCTACCGTAGTACAAGTATCCCCTGTGAATACACCAAAATGAAAAACAAAAGTCAAAATCGTCACTCACCCTTTTACGGTTACTTCCGTCAAGGTCACACCGGAGGAGATACTGCTTGTACTCAATAAAATCCTTGTCATATTCCCCACACAGAATGTACAGCTTACCATTGTAATATTGAATCATCTGATTATTCATTACAGACTCAGAAACATCAAAATACGCATCACAGCTATTTGGATTATCGTGTAGGCAATTAGGCTTTGAGCATAGGGGGGTTGCCTCCTCAGTTTCCTTATCAACATAAAAAAGGATATTGTTTGTTTTGCTGTAATACATATAGTAGTAGCCATTTGGAGATTCTGTCATTGGCAAATCAGTACCGCTTTGGCGATAATAGTACTGCATATCTGTTTCTATATTAAAATTTTTGTCAGCGGATTTTCCTTCCTCACAGCCTGTTATACAGAAAAACAAAATTAAAACTAAGATTACCGATAAAAGTTTCTTCATAAATAATCACCTCAAAATCATTCTACATTCACCGTCTGTAATCCATATGGATTTTAAATTTTAAAAAATACAGATAAAATCCAGATATATATGTTATAATTAGTCTGGGTGATTGTATGTACAGTATTTTACTTGTAGAGGATGATAAGGACATAGTTGAAATTATTACCGACTATTTTGACAGTAAGGAATACAAATTTTCCGTTGCAGAAAGGGGCAACACCGCCCTTGAAATGATTTATGAAAATACATATGACCTTTTAATTCTTGACATTATGTTGCCGGAAATAAATGGCTTTGATATTTGCAAGGAAGTGAGGAAAAACAGGGATACACCCATAATTTTCATAACTGCACTTGGAAGTCAGGAGGACATTTTAAGGGGTTATTCCAATGGATGTGACGACTATATTGTAAAGCCATTTTCACTTCCTGTTTTTCACAGAAAGATTGACGCTCTCATAAAACGCTCAAAGGGACTTGTCACAGGGGAAATTTTAAGTGTTGGCGACATTTCATTAAACACAAATAAGGTCAAGGTTTTCTGCAACAACGAAGAAATAACCTTAACCCACAAGGAATATGAAATACTAAAGCTCCTACTTGAAAACAAGGGCAGAGTGGTAACAAGGGAAAAACTGATAAATACCATTTGGGGCTATGACAACACAAAGGACGAAAGAGTGCTGGACTCCCACATCAAGAATTTGAGAAAAGCCCTGGGGAAATACGGAAAACAGATTAAAACAGTCATACGCAGAGGGTACACCATAGGGGAATAATAGGTGGATATAATGAAAAAGCAAATTATAAAGTTATACATCAAAACGACCTGTCTTGTACTGATTTTAGGCTTGATTATATTTTTTATTTATGGATTTATCACCTGCAATCAAGCAAAGGATACACTTTTTAAGAATGCAGAAATCAAAAAGGAACAGTTTGTAAAGGATGTAAAATCCACTATCGAAAACATCATAGTGTCAGTTGATGATTACAAAGACCTTTCCTTTGGGGAACTTGCATATTTAATTCAAAGCAGTAGTAACAAGGATACCTATATTGAGGCAACCGACTCCAAGGGCAGAACTATATCTGCAAATGACAACTGTTATCCTGCTGACTTTAACCAAAAGGGCGTTATCAGCTTTGAGGACTTTAGAAGTCAATTAAGCGACAAGGATTATAAGGAAATAATCACTTACCTTGAAAGGGAACCTACAGGAAAGGAACAGACAAGATACATATTGTCTTGCAGTCGATACAATGTTCTGTCCTCGGGTAAAATTATCCCAACTGAACTGCAAATACTTTTAACCGACAACAACAGTCCTTGGTACATTCAAAATGATATTATAAAGACTTATAAGCTAAACAAAAACATCAAAAAATATACAACCGAAAACGATTTTTCCCTAATGGATATAACTGTAGGTGCCGAAAACTGCAACGAGCTTCCCCTTGCATTTGTAAAGGGAAATTACAACAACTTTAACAACATAAAATCCATAAAAAACATCATTTCCGATAAGGCAGATAAGGAGATAAGCAAATACTCCTTTGGCTACTTTGACTATGCCTACAATTCAACCGAAGAATTATCTTTTTCAAGCTATAACTACTATATGACCTCTGTCACCTACACAGAGAGCTTTAACATCCTTGACTATGCCCTTGATGATTTAATAAAGGCTTTTTGGTTTATCATTATTCTGTTCACAATTACGGGATTTTTAATTTCATTCATATCAGCAAGGACAGTAAAAAAGCAGTACGACCTTGAAGAAAAACGCAGACAACTTACAAGGGGACTTGCTCACGACCTAAAGACACCGCTTTTCATAATAAGGGGATATGCCGAAAATCTTAAAAATAATATTCACACAGAAAAGCGTGAACATTATGCAGAAAAAATCATAAAGCAAACTGAGGAAATGGACGCACAAATAAAGACAATGCTCCGCTTTGACAAACTACAAAATGCGGTAAACCTCCACAAAACAGATTTTGATTTGTCACAGGTTTTGACAGAAATCATTTCAGCCTACCACCCTACACCCCTTACTGAAATTGAAGATAACATTACAATTAACGCAGACAAAGAAATGATGCACCACCTCATAACAAACCTAGTTGATAACGCATATCAGCACACAACAGACGAAAAAAGCATAAAAATAAAGCTGAGTGCAGACAGCTTCACAGTCAGCAATAAAACAAAAAACATAAAGAAAGCAGATTTAAAAAACCTTTGGGAGCCATACTACACAATGGACGCCACAAGAAAAAAAAGAAACGGTCTTGGACTTTCCATCGTGAAAAACATAGCAGAGCAACACAAGTTCATCTGTATTTCTGAAATAAAAGGAGATACCATTACCTTTGGAGTTTCTTTCACCACAGTGACATAAGCATCAGGTCCATATGAAAGCAATTTGATACTGCAATTTCCGAAAAAAACGTAAAAACAATTCATAATAAAAATGCTTGTAATATTAGGAAAAATATTGTATAATGTGCTGTGTACTGTAATTTTCCAGAAATTAAAAAATCAGTATTGGAGGTTATATTAATGACAGGATCTTCTCTTAACGCCTTCAAGGGTACAATCGCCCAGGAAAGGAAGCTGAAAGATGTAATCGCAAAGCACAAGGATATGCCGGGTGCGTTGCTTCCCGTTTTGCAGGAGGCACAGGGCATTTACGGTTATCTGCCGATTGAGGTGCAGCAGATGGTTGCAGACGGTCTTGAAATCTCATTAAGCGAGGTTTACGGAGTTGCAACCTTCTATTCCCAGTTCAGTCTTACCCCCAAGGGTGAGCACAGAATCAGCGTGTGCCTTGGTACGGCGTGCTATGTAAAGGGTGCAGACAAAATTCTTGCCGCCATTGAAGAAAAGCTGGGCATAAAAAGTGGCGAATGCACCCCCGATGGACTGTTCTCAATTGATTCCTGCCGTTGCGTAGGTGCCTGCGGACTTGCTCCCGTTATGATGGTTGACGATGAGGTTTACGGAAAAATGACCGTTGACCAGGTTGACAAAATTCTTGACAAGTACATTAAGAAAGGGGGCAAATAAGCCGTGAAACTTGAAGAACTCAATAAGATTAAAAAAGAACACGAGCAGGTTGTAAAGGTAAGAAAGCTTGTTGCCGCAGAGGGCGAAAAGCTTGCCAAAAAGACAGGCTACCGCAA
>JAXESA010000082.1:0-3723 GCA_034116205.1 Ruminococcus sp.
GTGATAAGAGTCAGCGTATCTTCCGAAACGGTCATTTCTTTTAACCGGTTGAGCCTATAAATCTCGCTGTTTTCCCTTTGTACGGACAACAGCTTATCAAGTCTGTTGATTTCATTCTGCGCCGCTTTTACCGCACTTTCGCTTTTACTTCCGTAGGCGTTAATCGTCATAACCGTATCCATTGCGAAAAACTCGCAGTTGTATTCTGAATCAAGACTGCACCCCGAAGAAAGAATTACGGCGGCAGTTATAATTAAGATGCAGGCTTTGCGCAGAAGTTTCAAAGAATCATACCCTTATAAACAGTAATAAGATTAATTATACAACAAAATTTCAAAACAGCCAATATTTTTTATAAAAAAACTGAAATTTTATAGATTATTCAGTCTGATTTTGCAGCAAAAAGGACACCCATAAAAGTGCACTTGAAGTTTAGAATTGATTTTTAAGCTGAACGATAATTTAGTCGAGTGCAAGAAGAAAAGAACCGCAGTCTTGACGCATTGTATCAAAATTGCGGTTCTTATTTGTTAATAGTTATAAAAAAGTCGCCTCTGACTCGAGAATTAATCTAAAAAAAGAATGCCCCGAACGCGATCTGCGTGTCGAGGCACTCGACTGGAACAAATCTCTTATTTTAATACAAATGCACCCAAGCTGTGTTATGGGTGCATTTGTGTTGTTGGGTGCATTTTCATCGGTGTTGATTAAGGAAACACTGATTAAATCATTTGCACATAAAGGGCTGTCAGATTTTTTGTGGTATGTTCAAAAAACCGCAGTAATGCTGACGCATTCCGAGGATTTTTTGGGCATACCGGCGGAAAATATGCAAACAAGATGTGTGAAGTGATTTATTCAGTGTTTACTTATATTTGGTTGCATATTTGGAAGTAAAATTATATAATATTCCCATAGAATATTAGTTTAAATATGGGGTGATTTTTTGTATAGAAAAGTAAAAGAAAAAGCTTTTGAAATTATTGAATCGGGAAAAACTCCTCTGAGTAAAATCATAAACATTACAATAGTAATATTAATTTTCCTAACCCTTATCACAGTAGTAGCAAGCACATTTGACATATCAAATTCCCTGAGAATAATCTTCAGTAAATTTGAGATTTTTTCAACAATAATATTTACCGTTGAATACATATTAAGGGTTTGGACATCCGA
This sequence comes from Ruminococcus sp., assembly GCA_034116205.1. Lineage (GTDB taxonomy): Bacteria > Bacillota > Clostridia > Oscillospirales > Acutalibacteraceae > Ruminococcoides. Next base: position 1,177 of record JAXESA010000082.1, read on the forward strand.
TTTGCTATACCCCGAATTATCCCCAATAAGGGCAAGGATAAAATATATTTTTTCCTTTATGGCGCTGATTGATTTTATAGCAATTCTGCCTTTTTACCTACTGTTTTTCATCAAAATCGACCTACAGGCACTGCGAACCCTACGAGCATTAAGGCTGTTGAGAATAATCAAAATCAACAGATACACAACCGCACTAAAGACTATTACGCAGGTGTTCAAAAATAAGGCAAACCAGCTTATTTCTTCAATGGTTGTTGTGGGACTTTTGATGATAATAGCCTCTGTGCTGATGTACAACTTTGAAAGCGAGGCTCAGCCGGACAAATTTTCCAACGCATTTGATTCACTGTGGTGGGCAATGTCGGCACTTACAACTGTGGGCTACGGAGATGTTTATCCCATAACAGTTGCAGGTAAAATATTGGGAATTGTCATAGCAATTATCGGAATAGGAATGGTGGCTGTCCCCACAGGTATAATAACAGCCGGTTTTTCCGAAGTACTCCACAACAAAAAATCCAAAAAGACCAACAATTCCGGCGAGTCCATTGAGGACAAAAAAGACGAAAAAAAATACTGCCCTTATTGTGGACATAGGATTGATGATTGATAAGCCTCATAATAGGGCGTGTTTAATAAAATCCGAATTTCATAGTCACAAAACTCTCTTCAAGAGTATAAGGCAGAAATGTTGTTTTAAATTAATAACAAATCACGCAAAACAATGCCCGTTAGAGATTAATTTTTCTGACGGGCGTTATTTTTTGGGGTGCACCGACTATTGACAAAAAGCCATAAAAACATACACCGACACGCTGAATAAACAGCCGGTCGGTGTATGCTTTATTGTAAAAGCTATTTTTATATTCCTTTACATAAGTAATTCAAGATTTTTTGTCCGTCCTTATATCCCTTTTCGTAGAGTTGATGCAATGATGCCTTATCTTTCTTTAAAGTATCAACACCACAGGTATCATCCGGTGCAATAATTAACACCTTGCCTTGTTTTGCGTATTTCTGTGCCAAAGCTACGCTTTCATTGTATCGCACAGCTCTTTGGCACAGCTTTTCAGCCGAAGCAGGGTATTTTTTACGGATAAAAGAAGCAAGTTTTTCGTCCTTTTTTGGTGTGCGAAGCTCCTGTTCCGGTTTTGTCAATATCACAACTACCTTATCACATCCAAGCTGAAATGCCATTTCAACAGGTACAGGGTCGCCCAACGCACCGTCATAGTATGGTACACCTTTTACCTCATAGGGCTTGCAGACAAATGGTATGGCAGATGACGCCTTAAAAATGTCGTAATCATCCTGCCGTATATCTCCCTTGTCAAAATACTTTGCTTGCCCTGTTCGTGCATCTGTGGCAACAATATAGAACTCCATAGGGTTGTCACGAAGGGCGGGGTAGTCCAGAGGATTTTCTCCGTCTGCATAGCTCAGTGTTCCGTACACATAGTCCATATCTATAAAGGAATGTTTTAGGATGAAGTTTCCGATACCCATATATTGTCTGCGAAATGCGTATTCGGTGTAAAATTTATAGTTGCGACCTTTTTGTCCGGCAATATATGAAGCTAAATTGGCACTTCCGGCTGACACTCCGATTCCCAAGTCAAACTGTATGCCATTCTCAAGACAATAGTCCAGTACACCAACGGCATAGATTCCCCTAAGACCGCCACCAACATCAACGACTCCTGTTTTCATATTGATTTCTCGCTTTCAATGATAAATTTGATTTACAAAAACAGCTGGTTTTCTTTTCTGACCGAACAAGCCTTTTTGATAGCCATAGCTGCGATTGATACCATAGCACCGTTTACTTTTCTTGCCTTATGAGGGCATTGCTTAACACAGCGCATACAACCAATGCACTTTTTAGAATTTGCTGTGAATTTTACAGGATCCATAGCCTGTACAGGGCAATTTTCTGCACAAATACCGCATTTCACACAATCCTTTGACGACTTTGGCACAAGTCCTGCACCGCCTGACTTTTTGTACGGACGGTTACCGGGAATAGAAGTTACAGTATCTTTCTTGTCAGCAATTTCCTGAGCAAATTGTGCTAACTGCTTCTCATCTTCTGCATCGGGTCTGTTTGCGGCATAATGCGGGATGATGGAATGTTGTGCAACAGCGGAGATTCCCGCAATAACATGAAATCCGCAATCTTTGGCGGCGTCTTCCATTTCTGCAAGAGTGTCCTCATAAGCACGGTTTCCGTAAACGCATACAAGGGTACATTTGGCACCGTTTCCTGCAATTTTCTTTAACCGCTGGATTGCAACGGCAGGAGCACGACCTCCGAATGAGGGCATAGCAATCAAAACCATATCATCTAAAGTGATTTCACACTTGGTAAAATCGGTATTGGCATCGCACAAATCAATTTTCTTTGTCATTTCGCTCAACTGTCTGCCAATGATATTGGCGACCTCTTCTGTACCGCCTGTGGGACTGAAAATAATTTCTACTGTATTCATTATGTATTTCCTCCTGTTATTCAATTCTTTTGCGTATGTCATCAATGCAGTGGGCAAG
>JAXESA010000083.1:0-8485 GCA_034116205.1 Ruminococcus sp.
ATTCTCATCTTAATTACCTCCTATTAAGATTATCATTATTATAAGTATAATACAATTTAAACAAAAAACAATACCAACATATTTATAGGTTTTATGAAATAATTGAACCCTTTTCTATGTAAACAGGGTAGTTTGGTGCGCCAATAAGCTGTTGATTGGCGGCAATATTGCAGTCCTTGTCAATAACCACATTGCTGATTGTAGCGTTGTCACCAATTACACTGTCCTGCATAATAATTGAGTTCTTAACAACTGTGTTCTGTCCTATGTAAACACCCTTTGAGATGATACAGTTTTCAACCTCGCCGTTGATTATACAACCCTGTGCGATAAGGCTTCCCTTAACAACAGACTCAAAACCATACCTTGATGGGCGGTCGTCGCGCACCTTTGTATAGATAGGACGCTCGGAATTAAACAGGTCTGCCCTTACTTCCGGTTTCATAAGCTCCATATTAATTGAGTAATAGTCCTGCATTGAACAGATTGTTCTTAAATATCCGGGATGCTTATAGCCGAACACACGGAACTTCTTTAGGTCTAAGTTCAGAAACAGCCTGCGGTAATCCACATTGTTTGTGCTAACGCACTCCCTGACGATTGCCATAAGCAAATCCTTTTTAATAAGCATTGAGCCGGTTACAAGGTTGCAGTCCCCTGTTACAGGAGGGTTAATCTGTAACTTGTTAATTCTTCCGTCGTCGTCAATCTCGGCAATCATTGGGAAAGACTTGTTGTTGTCAATATCCTGATATTTATAACAGAATGTAACATCCGCCTCGGTCTTTTTGTGCTGATAGTACATCTTCTGATAGTCAATGTTTGCAACACAATTTGTATGGCAGATGAGAACATCCTCCTCGTTTCCATGCTCAATATATCCGTGAAGGTTTGCAAGAGTTTCCAGGGCATTGTCAAAGCTCTTTCCGCTAAATGGGGGAAGAACTGTAAGTCCGCTTTTTCTCTTTGACAAATCCCAAGCGTAACCGTTGCCCACATGGTCCATAAGGCTGAAATAGTGGGTTGAGGCAATAATGCCAACATTGTTAATGCCTGCGTTACTCATATTTGAAAGAGGAAAATCAATCAGGCGGTACTTGCCCCCGAAGGGTACACTTGCCATTGTCCTCTTGTTTGTTAACTGGCTAATACAGCTTCCGTTTGTATTAGCAAAGATTAGTCCTAAAACATTGTTACTTCTACTCATTACTCTGCCTCCAAATCTTCACCAATCATAGCGTTAGGCGGCACAACCACATTATCGCCGATATTAAGGTCGTCACCAATTACAGCAACACCCCAGTTATCCTTATCCTGTGCATCCTCAGGATTACATCCAACATGGGCATTTTTGCCGATTACTGTGTTTTCGGAAACGATTGAATAGCGTACATCAGCACCAGCCTTGATAACAGTATTAGGCATAATAATGGAGTAGTCAACCCTTGCTCCCTTTTCAACAGTTACACCTGCAAAGAGGATGGAGTTATGCACCTCACCCTCAACCATACATCCGTCGGAAATGTTGGAATTTTTAACATCTGCGTCATCTGAAACAAAATGAGGAGGCAGCATTGGATTTTTGGAATAAATATCCCTTAAGTCAAGGGTAAGCTTTGGGTCAAGCAAGTCCATATTTGCATTCCAAAGAGACTCAACTGTTCCAACATCCTTCCAGTAGCCCTCAAAAGGATATGCAAACATTCTCTCCCCTGCGTTAAGCATTGCAGGGAGAACATCCTTACCAAAGTCATTACTGCTGTTTTCGTTTTCGGCATCCTCAATAAGGTACTTCTTCAGCTTTTGCCAACTGAACACATAGATACCCATAGAAGCATTTGTGCTCTTTGGATGTTCAGGCTTTTCGTCAAATTCGTAGATTGAACCGTCCTCGTTAGTGTTGAGAATTCCAAATCGAGAAGCCTCATCAAGTGGCACGTCAATAACCGCAATAGTACAAGCGGCATCGTGCTCTTTGTGGAATTTTACCATATCAGCATAGTCCATTTTGTATATATGGTCACCGGACAGGATAACAACATATTCAGGGTTGTATCTGTCAACAAAGCTGATATTCTGATAAATAGCGTTAGCTGTGCCTGAATACCATTCTGAACCCTTTTTGGATTCATAAGGGCTAAGGCAGGTAACTCCGGCATGCATACCGTCAAGCTCCCAAGGTTGTCCGTTGCCTATGTATTCGTTAAGTACCAATGGCTGATACTGGGTGAGGACACCCACAGCCTCAATGCCCGAGTTGGTACAGTTTGACAACGGAAAGTCAATTATTCTGTATTTACCGCCGAAGGGTACAGCGGGTTTGGCTATCTTTTTGGTCAACACTCCAAGTCGAGAGCCTTGTCCACCTGCAAGAAGCATAGCCACTACTTCTTTTTTGGGTAACTTCATATTATTCCTCCAGTACAAAAAATTAATAGGAAAAGTCCGTAATAAAAACTCATTAAATATAATAGCACCATACAACTGTCGTATTGTGACAAATTGTCGGTGGGACACAGATATATCCACTACTATTATATATCAAAACATACGGAAAGACTATTGATTTTATACATAACAAAAAAAGTATTTTTTGTGCATATTTACGAATTTGATTATGGTGTCATATACCTTATTTGTAGGGTAATTCAAAATAAATGACAAAATTATGAAGTGTTTATTTTGAAAAATCAGGGTGGTCGCCCCTTGACATAAGTACCTTATAGCCTATGCTATGGAGCCTTTTTTCAAGGCAGATTCTGCACTGTGCCGATTCTTCTCCGGTACAGATTTTCCCGTCATAAAGCATATACTTTTTTCTCACCGATAATGGCGAAAGATTTGGCATTACCACATTTGCACCGTAAAGGATACCCATTTCTCTACCCTTTGGATGAATTGTTCCCAATGATGTTGTTGAGGGTAGTAAAACATCCTTAAACATAAGGCGGATTATGCCAATCATTTTAAGGGTGAGTTCAAGATCTCCCCGTTTGTAATTTGCAAATGGAGTATCATTGTGGGGAACAAATGGTCCGATGCCAATCATCTGTGGCTTTAGCTCCTGCATAAATCGCAAATCCTTAACTAAATCCTCTGCCCTTTGGTTTGGGGAGCCAACCATAAATCCACACCCAACCTGATAGCCAATCTCCTTTAAGTCATAAAGACACCGCTGTCTGTTGAGAAATGACATCTCCTTTGGATGTAGAAATTCATAGTGACTTTTCGAGGAGGTTTCTTGCCTTAGCAAATATCTGTCTGCACCGCTGTCAAAAAATCTTTTGTAGCTTTCACGACTTTTTTCTCCCATAGAAAGGGTGATTGCGCAGTCGGGGTATTTGCTATGTATTTCATAGACAATACTGCATATCATATCGTCACTGAAATATCCATCCTCTCCCCCTTGCAGCACGAAGGTTCTAAATCCAAGGTCATATCCCACTTTACAGCAACTAAGTATTTCTCCCTTGCTAAGTCTGTATCTCTCTGCATTTTTGTTACTCCGCCTTATACCGCAGTAGTAGCAATCATTTTTGCAAAAATTTGTAAACTCAATAAGTCCTCGGAGATAGATATTTTTTCCGTAATATTTTTGTGACATTTTCTGTGCGTATTTTTGAAGAAGATTGTCTGACTCATCACAATTATTCTTTATAAGAAATATAAGCTCATCGTCAGCTAAATCCTGATTGCTGTTTAATTTTTCCACGATTTTACACAGGTTCATTTTAACTCCCCTTTTCTTATTATATTATATATTTTACAAAATACATTGGATTGGTGCAAGTTAAATACATAATAAATCAAGATTAAACTTTTAAATTTGCATATAATTTGCATATATAGAAATAATATGATAAAATCATCACAGAAACTAATCACAAGGAGGTTACATTATGCAGTTAAAAGAATCCGGCGAAATGTACCTTGAAACAATATATGTACTAAGCAAAAAAAATCCCTTTGTCCGTGCCATTGATGTTGGAGAATATATGGGATATTCCAAGCCAAGCGTAAGCAGAGCAATGGGACTTTTAAAAGAGGGCGGATATGTTACCTCCGACAAAGAGGGACACCTAAAGCTCACAGACCTTGGAATTGAGGTTGCAGAAAAAACCTACGACAGGCACACAACACTTTCGGCATATTTTGAAAAGCTGGGAGTAAGTAAAGAGGTTGCCACAGCAGATGCCTGCAAAATTGAGCATGTAATAAGTGACGAAACCTTTGAGGCAATTAAAAATCACGCAAGGGGTATAATCTAATTTAAAACATAATAAAGAACATAATTTGGCGGGTTGCTTTTGCAACTCGCTTTTTCAATTTTTTTACAAAAATCAAAGAAGATTTTACATTTAATAATTTGTGTTTAAATCCACACAATACTATTGCAACGAGAAATCGTTGCTTGATATAAAGATAAAAGAAACATTCAGTAGTATTGCACCAATGGACAAATTTATGCAATGTAGCATACAGAATCATAAAGAGGTCCCACCGATGCAGGTGCTGAACAGAAAGGAAATTAATATGTCAAACTCAAATAATCAGATTAATGTACCACAGGCAAAGGCTGCACTTAACAGACTTAAGATGGAAGCAGCATCAGAAGTAGGCGTAACCCTTAAGGACGGCTACAACGGTGACCTTACCTCTCGTCAGGCAGGTCAAATCGGCGGTAACATGGTTAAAAAGATGATTGAAAGCTACGAAAACTCTGTAAAATAAGCCACTGAAATTGAGAGTAAAAAAGATTAAGCAGTAAAAAAGGAGGACCGTCCAAATATGGGCGGTCCTCCGACTGATAAAACAGTCAAGGCTGTCTTTTACTTTCTGTAATATCTGTTTTTTCCTTTGCTAAGGTAATCATAACCCTTGTATCTGCCCTTAAGGACAGTACACAGAACATTGACTTTCGTTCCCTTTTTCAGAATTTTGGCTTTTACCAGTCTGCCTTTCTTTTCAACATACACCTTTGTGTCTTTCTTTAGACTTTCCTTTGGATAAGAGGAAAGCCCCTTTCGTGCAAGGTGGCTGTTTACAACAAAATACTCCTTGCCCTTGTACTTAACCTTTGACCATCCGTACTTATCGTCACTTATCCAAAGGACAGTTGCTCCCTTTTTAAGGGTTACAGCCGGAACACTTGTTTTACCCACAGGGTCGCTATAAGCATATGGATAAAGTCCGGAATTTTTCGTCAGCTTTACATTGACTGACGGTGTTTTATATACATAGTTCATATCAAAATTACAGGCATTTTCCTTAATTCTTCCACTGTCACTGTACTGCCAGATGTCGCAATCAAAGTCCTTTGTGGTGTTGTACTGTGCAAGCCAGATGGAATATTTCTTCTTAATTCTGTTATAGTCAAGGAAATTTCTAAACCAGTTTGCATTGGAGTAAACTCCTGCAGAAAAGCCTGCTTTTTTGATAATACTGCAAAATTCCTCTGCAATTTTTGTAAGGTATGATTTACCCTGATATGTGACAGAATCCTCCTCCATATCAATATATACAGGCAAATCAAAGGTTTTACCCTTGATTATGCTAAGGCACACCTTAGCTTCTTTTTTTGCTTCGGCAACAGTTTTTGCATAGCTGTAATGGTAAACACCCACTTTCAACCCGGCTTCCCTTGCCTTTTTGTAATTTGCTTCAAAATAGGGGTCCTTCTGACTTGTTTCCATTCCGTAACCGCTTTGAATTATCACATAGTCAATTCCCACAGATTTTACTGCCTTATAGTTTACATCCCCATTCCATCTACTGACATCAATCCCCCTACGGGTCAATTTCTTCACACTCCTTGACTTCCGGCAAACCGCTTACAGATGTGAGAAGAGATAGTACTCCAGCAAGAATAGACGCTGAACATACTGCAAGCCAGTTTACATCAGAGAGCATTGCAGACACGCCGATTGTTGACAGGGCTGTCTGGGCAACTGTCTTAATCGCCCTTATGCCTGCACATTTGAGCCATTTCTTACAATTTTTCACTCTACTTACCTCCTAAATGCTCTATATCTTCTATTCTATGATTTGCAACCTTGATTTCTTCCGAAATTACAGAAATTTTCTTTTCTGCCTCATACATTCGCTCAACAACACGGTTGTGTTTGTCAACCTTTTTTTCAAGCTGTTCAATACGGTAGGAGGTCAGCCTGTTGGTGGCAAGTATTCCTCCGATTGTACCGATTGCAGAGCCGGTTAATGTTATGAGGGCAACAATAATTTCGCTTTCCATAAAACCTCTCTGTATATTTGTATGATTATTAATTGTCCTCGTGCAGGATATTTTTTGTTTTATTTTAATTTTAATTTTTATGAGGACACCAATAATTGTAGGGATATTTTTTAATTTTATCAATGCAATAATTGCATTGACAAGGATTTTTTTGAAATTCTTTTGAAATTCTTTTGCCATTAGACACAAAAAAAGACTGCCACATAAGTGACAGTCTAAGGAATTACATATCAAATTTTAGAAAAACTTTGCAACTTCCGAAAGGTCTTTCCTCTTTGGCATTTGTGGTTCAATATCCCTGTAACCCAAGGAAATAACGGAAACCACCTCTTCCTCCTTAGGTATTGAAAGCTCTTCACGAAGCTTGTCAGCCTTGCGGATTCCCATTACAAGGGTGTCAACCCCCCTTGCCCTTGCGGATAAAACCAAATTTTCGTTTTGAAGTCCAAGGTCATATGCACCCCAACCGTTGCCAAACTCATTTGTGGGAGTTCCGTCCTTTTCAAACCCTGCAACATTTTTTACATAGGTTGTGACAATTAAAACTGGTGCAAACCTGCAATTATTTTGGTTGTATTCCATAAGGCAATTTGCTTTAACACTCTTTAGCTTTTCCTCCCCCATAACCACATAATAACGAGCAGTTTGAGAATTTTTCCAAGAGGGTGCAAGCTGTGCATCCCTTAAAATTTCTTCCACAACAGACCTTTCAACAGGTGCATTTTCTTTATATTTACGAACACTTCTTCTTTCCTTAATTACAGTAAAAAAATCCATAACAACCTCCAAAATGTTTTATCCTTTTTCATTATAAAATTGAATGAAAAATATGTCAACAGGGTTAATTCAATAAACTTACTTTTCGTATTTCATTGCAATGTTTCCCAGCTTCACACCGATATTGTTGTAATTTACATCGTCACTAAAATGGTTACTTAGGGTTATCACAGCAAAATCATCAGTTTTTGAAAAGCCTAAAAAAGATGTATATGCACCTATGTGGCCGTTAATAAAGTAGGCTTCGGGGTTGTCGGTAATCAGCCCCATACCAAAGCCTGAACCGCTGTTTTTTGTGAGGATGTCAAAGGTGTTTTGGGTGATTATCTCATTGTTCTTAAGGGCAGAATACCACCTGAACAGGTCGTCTGCGGAGGAAATCATATCTGCATTTGCGAAAAACGCACCGGGATAGAGAGTCCACTGCTGATTAAACTCCTGCAAAAACTCAAATTCATCAACACCATTGTAGTAGCCTGTTGATGTCAGGTCTATCTGTTCATAGGAAGTGTTTTTCATATTCAAAGGTTGTAAAATATTCTCATAAACAAAGGTTTCGTAATCCATGTTGCTTACCTTTTCGATAATTCTTCCAAGGAGAAAGTAGTTGCTGTTGCTGTAGTCATAACTTCCCTTTTCCACCTCTTGAGGAGTTTGGTTTAGAATAAATTTCTCAATATTTTTAATGTTATCTTCCTTAGAGGAAGGGGAAATCTTAAAGCCCAAATCATCATTTGAATACTGGATATTTTCTTCTCTTGAACAGGAGTAATCGGGGATTCCTGCTGTCATATTTAGCAAAGACTTAATTGTTACATCATTTCCGTAACTGCAATCGGGATAAAAGTCCGACAGCCTTTGGTCAAGTGAAATTTCGCCCTTTTCGTAAAGAATACCTATACAAACGGCGGTAAACTGTTTTGATAAGGAGCCTATTCTGTATGTAGCTTGGGAACTGTTTTTTACCTTTTTGTCCAAGTCGGCATAACCCTTATAGCCCTCATATATTTTACTTCCGTTGCTGTAAATACAGGCAACACCCTTGTAGTTAACATTGTTAAGTGCCAAGTCCAGCTCTTTTGTCATTTCGGGGCTTACAGGTACTGTCGTAGTGGTTGTGGGTTTTGTTGTTTCTTTATTTTCCTGTGGCTCACTGCATCCGGAAAAGATTAACAGGACAAAAAGCATTAGTGACAAGATTTTTTTCACAATAAATCCCCCAAAACAGAAAGGCGGTTGTCACAGGACAACCGCCAATACTATTGAAATTAATTCAGTCAAAAAAGATTATTCCAACTCGGAAACAACCTTCTTAATAGCCTCGAGAGCCTCGTCAGGAAGCTTGTCGTAGCCTTCCTTCTTTGTAGCAAAGCCTTCAACAGCGTCTACACGGTTCTGCATAGCGTCCTTGAGAGCAGCCTTGTAAGCAGGGTCATCCATATTAACCTCAAAGCCTTC
>JAXESA010000084.1:0-4643 GCA_034116205.1 Ruminococcus sp.
GCATACAAAGAGGTTGACAGGGTTCTGTCGGACTTAATCACTACAAAGTATGAAATAAATATGGACTATGTTGAGGCTTTAAGCCTTGCAACAGTTGCAGGAATTATTCTTGAAGAAATCAAGGAGGGCATTAACCTATGATGCTGAACCAGTTTTATGTTGACAACCTTATTAAGTCGGCTCTGAAAGAGGATATAAACTACATTGACATTACAACAGACAACCTTATCCCACAGGAACAGGAGGGTGAGGCAAGGTTTCTTGCCAAAGCAGAGGGTGTGCTTTGCGGAATTGATGTTGCCCTTAGAGTTTTCACCCTTATTCAGCCTGACTTCCAGTATGAGGTTTTCATAAAAGACGGCGAATATGTGAAAAAGGGCGACATAATCGCAACTGTAAAAGGCAGGACAAGGACAATATTAAAGGGCGAAAGAACAGCTCTAAATCTGCTCCAGCATATGAGTGGTATTGCAACAATGACAAACAAAATTGTTAAAATTGTTGAGGGTACAAATGCCTCTATTGCCGACACAAGAAAGACTCTGCCGGGGCTTAGACCAATTCAGAAGTACGCAGTTACAGTGGGCGGAGGGAAGAACCACCGCTACAACCTAAGTGACGCCGCAATGCTGAAGGACAACCATGTTGACGCAGGCGGCGGTATTACAGGCGCTGTTAAAAAGCTGAGGAGCAAGCTTGGCCATATGGCTAAGGTGGAGCTTGAGGTAAGAAACCTTGATGAGCTTAGAGAGGCTCTTTCCGTTGATGTTGATGTTATTATGCTTGACAATATGGACAACGAAACAATGAAAAAAGCTGTGGAAATCACAAACGGCAAGGCACTCCTTGAAGCCTCCGGCGGAATTACCGAGGAAACAATAAGAGGAGTGGCTGAAACAGGTGTGGACATTATCTCAATCGGCGCTCTTACCCACTCTGTAAAGGCTTTTGATATTTCACTTAAAATTGTAAAATAATATATAATAACCACAGAAAGCTAATGCACAGGAAATCCTTGCATTGGCTTTTCTTTTGTTCTTTGTAATATTTATTGTAATTCCCTGTGGTTTTTCCAAAATAAAAAAGTTGAAGATTATCGAATTTTATGTTACATTAGGTATTGTATAAGGAGTGGTATTATGGCGAAAAACGAATACGGAAATTTTGACGAGAGAAACACAAGGTCATACACCAGCCCCAAAAATGACAGACAGGCTGACATAGAATCTGAAATTGATAAAATCCTTGCCGAGGCAAGACAGGAGAAAAAAGCACAGCAGGACTTTTTTGCTGAGGAAAAGTTACCCACCAAAGACAGCAGTGAGGATTTGCCAACATATAGGGAAAAAAAGCCAAGAGAAACCCACGTTGCTAAAAACATGGGTGAAACTTCCCATAGTACAAGGGAAGTGAGTCATAGGGAATATTCTCAAAACACAGGCAAAACAAAAAGTCACAGAGAGCAACCCAAAACCACAAAGGACAGAAAAAGCCACAGCACTTCCCGTAAAGAAACGCAACCTAAAAAGAAAAGCAAGGGAAAGGGAATAATTATCGTCGTTGCAATACTTGCAGTTGTAGCCGGTGCTATGGCTGGCGCTTACACATATTTTAGCGAAAAATCCACCCCACACTTTGAACAGAATGATAATAAAGCTGTAGAAACCACCACAACCACTCTGCCTATTCACGAAACACTTGTGGTTGTGACTGTATCGGGAACAGAAATCTCCTACAACGGAGAAATCTTGTCATCAACAACAGAACTGGAGTCAAGGCTTAGTAGTGAAGAAAGCCTTACACTTTCTCTTATTAACAATGACGCTGATGCAGAAACTTACAACGCTGTTGCAACTGTGCTGAACAAGTTCGGTGGAAGTTATGAACTGATGAACAAGAAAAACACAAACCCGTCCATCAACACCCATACATCAACAACTATTGCCCCTACCCCATCTGTTGAGAAGGAAACAGAGGTTTCTTCATCAGCACAGGAAGTAGCTGAAAATCAGCAATAAAACAGGAAATATACAACAATTTTTTACTGTTTGTCATTACCTGTTGACAATATATATCAATATGTGATATAATTTTTTAGCAAATTGAAAATGCCACTTATCAAGAGCGACTGAGGGACAGGCCCTGTGAAGTCCGGCAACCTGCGAAAGCAAGGTGCCAAATCCTGCGGTATAACCGAAAGATGAGTATTTTTCACCGTCTTTCGACGGTGTTTTTTATTGGGCAAAAACTACTTATTATAAATTCAGAAAGGGAGAATAATTATGGCTAAGCATTTATTTACATCAGAGTCAGTAACAGAGGGACATCCCGACAAGGTGTGCGACCAAATCAGCGACGCTATTCTTGACGCTATTTTTGAAAAGGACAATATGGCTCATGTAGCCTGTGAAACAACCGCTGTTGCAGGTATTGTTAACATTATGGGTGAAATCAGCACCACAGCAGATGTGGACTACGAAAGTGTTGCAAGAAATGTGATTAACAACATTGGCTACGACAGGGACGAGCTACTTTTCAACGGTCACAACTGCAAAATAAACAATATGATTACCACACAATCTCCCGATATTGCTATGGGTGTTAACGAAAGCTATGAGCTAAAGGACGGCGAAAATGACGAGCTTAACCGGTTTGGTGCAGGGGATCAGGGTATGATGTTCGGCTATGCCTGTGACGAAACAGAGGAGCTTATGCCACTTACCATTTCACTTTCCCACAAGCTGGCAAAAAAGCTTACCGAGGTTCGTAAGAACGGCACACTAAAGTATCTTCGTCCTGACGGAAAAACTCAGGTGACAGCCCTTTACGAGAACGACAAGGTTGTTTCCATTGATACAGTTGTAATCAGCACACAGCACGACGAGGATGTTTCCCTTGCTCAAATCAGAAATGACCTTATCGAATATGTGATAAAGCCTGTTATTCCGGCAGAACTTATCAATGACAACACAAGAATCCTTGTAAACCCAACAGGCAGATTTGTAATCGGCGGACCTGCCGGCGACTCCGGACTGACAGGAAGAAAGATTATTGTTGACACCTACGGCGGATACGGTCGTCACGGTGGCGGTGCATTCTCCGGCAAAGACCCAACAAAGGTTGACAGGAGCGCTGCATACTACGCAAGATATATTGCAAAGAATATTGTTGCCTCCGGTCTTGCCACAAAGTGTGAGGTACAGCTTGCATATGCAATCGGCGTTGCAAAGCCTGTTTCCGTAATGGTGGACACCTTTAAAACAAGCAAATACACCAACGAAGAAATTGCAAATGCTGTAAAAAAGGTATTCGATTGCCGACCTGCCGCCATCATCAAGGAGCTTAACCTTAGAAATATAAAGTTCCTGCCAACTGCATCCTACGGTCATATGGGAAGAACAGACCTTGATGTCAAGTGGGAAGAAACCGACAAGGTAGATGCACTTTTAAAGGCTGTTGAAGGTTAATATTCAATTTAAAATTTTTCAAAACAAGGGAGCTGTCCAGACGAACAGCTCCTTTTTGATTTACTTTTTTGTAATAAAACATATATATTTGCATACAATATTATTACAATAGAACGCTAATTGCGTTTTATTCGCTTGACATTAGCCTTTAACAGTTGTATTATGTAACTAAAGGAGTGATTTATATGGCTACAAAAGTATCAAATGTAAGTTTTAGAATTGACAGCGATTTAAAGGCACAGGCTGACGCACTGTTTTCCCAGCTTGGAATGAATATGACAACTGCTTTTAACATTTTTTTAAGGCAGTCGGTGAGAGAGGGTTGTATTCCCTTTGAAATCACACTTAACACCCCAAATTCCGAAACAGTCGCCGCCCTTATTGAGGCACAACAGCTTATGAATAATCCTGATACCAAGAAATATGATATTGAAGATGCCTTAAGGGAGTTAAAAAAATAAGTACATTAACACAAAAGGTTGCAGTTTTTTCTGCAACCTTTTTCCTTTATCTCTTAAATTTTTATGATTGCAATTAAAATTGCGAAGTAGTGGAATGCACTTCCAAGCACTGTGAATATGTGCCATACAGGATGAAAATATTTTACCTTTTTGATTGCGTAAAATATAATTCCCAAGGTGTAAATCACTCCTCCAAGCAACAGGAACAATGCCGACAAAAATGGCACTTTTGCAATCAGGGGCTTTATGGCAAAGATGATAACCCAGCCTGTTGCCACATAGCAGATAAGGGATGGGTACTTTGCCTTTTCCAAGTTGATGGAGTTCATTGTGATTCCCACTACTGCCGAAAGCCACACTATGCCGAACAACACCCATCCCGTTACACCGCCAAGAATATACAGGGTGATTGGTGTGTAGGTTCCTGCTATCAGAAGAAAAATGGTGTTGTGGTCCATTATCTGAAAGAACTTTTTTACCTTTTCATTTGTAAAGGAATGGTAAAGTGTGGACATTGTGTAGAGTATAATAAGTGACGCTCCGTAAATTGCGGAGCTTACCACCGCCCATACATCTGCATATATTGCAGAACACACAAGGAGCACTACTGTTCCCGCTATTGACAAGCAAGCTCCCACACCGTGGCTCACAGAGGAGAAAATTTCTTCCCCCAAGGTGTATTTTCTTTTTTTCATAATATTCTCTTCCGTTTTCT
>JAXESA010000085.1:0-3040 GCA_034116205.1 Ruminococcus sp.
AAGCCTGAATCATCTTCAAGCAAAAAGCCTTCTTCATCCTCTGCAAGCAGTAAACCGGTATCCTCGGAAAAACCGGCAACATCTGCAGTATCAAGTGAACTTGATGAGGATGAATCGGAATAATTTATAATGGATTTTTTACACCTCCCGTTGGGAGGTGTTTTCCTTTTTCTTTAGTTTATAAATGAATTTTCATAAGGTCAAATAATATAAATAAATTATTCTTTTTTTATTCATAAACATTGTTTTTTACTTGTTATATTATCTAAAAAAGCAAGTGATGTTTTGTGAATATCTACAAAATAAATTTGTGATATTGAAAAGAAAAAAATAGGGTGATATAATACTTTACATTGATTATGCCAAGGAGGTATATAATAATGAAATGTTATAAAAAAGCACTAAGCCTTGTTTTAGTGTTGGCAATGGTGGTTACAACTGTGTTTATTTCTGCAGTTTCCGTCAATGCCGCAGGTGAATCACAGGTGTACTTTGACAACTCCGTTTATAAATGGGAGAATGTCTATGTCTATGCCTATGGTACAAAAGAAAATGCAGAGTGGCCCGGTCAGCTTATGACCAAGGACGAAAGCGGAATGTACACAATGACTTTCCCCGGAACATACAAATCAGAGAACATTATCTTTAACAATGGTCTTGAAAAGGGTGAGGGTAAGGAACAGTATCCTGAAAATGCAGGTCTGCCACTTAAAACAGGTCAGTGTAAGCTTTTAACAGCTGATTTACAGTGGATTGACTACGGTAAGGTTGACGACCACGGTTACGGCTTCTGTTACACAGCGTCAGGCACAGCCTTTAACACAGACAGCATTACAGTTAAGCTGGGACTTAAGAATGCGGATAAGGGTTACTACTCCATTGACGGTTCTCCAAACGCTGCCTATACAGAGGGAAAAACTGTTGTAATCGGCAAGGGTAAAATCGGTAATTCAGTTACAACTCTCACACTTACAGCAACAGGCAGTGACGGAGTAAAGACTACACAGGACTTTACATTTAAAAAGACCTTTACAGCCTCAAAGACTACATTCTCCGCAAAGTCAGACGGTCACACAACAGAGCCGGAGGCAGGGTATTACGGCACAAACCCAAATATGCAGCTTGGTAAAAGCAAAACAATTACCGTTGACGGAAGTACTGACGATTGGGACAGCTCTATGATAATTGCACAGGGTGTTGCAAACGACGACCCAAGAGTATATATGCCTTCTTCAATGCACGAACAGCCATGGGATGCTTACGCACTCTATGCTGCATGGGATAACGACAACCTTTACTTTATGTGGGAAATGGCAAATACAACCTACATCATCTCCCCAAGCGACAACTTTGCCGCTTCCAACGAGGCTCGTCCTTGGAGAAACAGTATTCCAATGTATCTTGCACTTTCTATTGACCCAACAAAGCAGGCAACAGGTAAGGCTGTTGGCGTAGATAAAGGCGGTAACACATACACAAATCCATTCGTTTGGGGCTGTGACGGCGGAGTTGCTAAGGACGGCGGTACAGGCTTTACAACCCATATCGACACACTTATCGCAATGGACTCCAACAATTCCAACGGCGGTGCTTCTATCTTTAAGGCAGACACACAGGATACAGACGGAACATATATGTTTAACTACGACACAAGAGTTCCAATCGGTGTAACCTCCTTCCAAGCACAGGACAATAAGAACGGATTTAAGATTAAGTATGCAAATGGTACAAAGAGCAGTTCTATCATAGGTATTAACGCTCCAAAGGGCGGCAGAGTAATGGGCGACAACACAGACCCTAACACCAACTGGGCTGACTTTATGGATTTAGGCTACAAATCAAATTACGGATTTATTTACGAGGTTGCAATTCCACTTTCAACACTTGGAATTGACAAGGAATATATTGAAACCAACGGTATCGGTGCAATGCAGATTCTCACCTACGGTACATCTGCAATGGACACATTGCCACATGACCCATCTGTTCTTGACAATGCAAATGTTCCTTACAGCTATGATGAATCCACTTCTCACGAAAAAGAAGATATTGACAACATCACAGTTCCTCTTGCCCGTGTAGGTGCATTACTTAGTGATACCCAGATTAATGAAGCTCCATTTGAAGTTAACTTCGGTGCAGACAAAAGCTCAGGTCAGGCAATCAACACAGAGATTACTCTCTCTGCTGAGGACTATAACTCAAAGGGCAATGTAAGCTACGAGTTCTTTGTAAACGACAAGAAAATCACTTCCTCAGGTTCTTCTGCAAAGTGGACACCAACCCAGGCAGGAACATATGAACTTAAGGTTGTTGCAACTGACGGTTCAGGTGCAACTTGCACAGAAACAAGGGAATATTCCATTAAGGACACATCAGCAGAACTTAAGGTTGGCGATGTTGACGGTGACGGAGATGTTTCAGTTAGTGATGCAACATTAATCCAAAAGTATATTTGTCATGATGCTGCACTTGACAATGATGCACTTATCTGTGCCGATATGAACCAGGACGGTATGATAAATATCAAGGATGTAACAGCAATTCAAAAGTCAATTTTATGATAATTTTGATTAATAGTGTAGAGGGCGGTTTTCCCGCCCTCTGTTTTTTTCATAATAACAACCATTTTGTACATAATAAATTCAAAGGGGTTTTGTTTTATGATAAAAAGAGTTGGTTCCTATACATTAAAATTTTCAGAGCCACCTGTGATTACGGGATACGGTTCTGTTGCAGGTAAAAAAGAGGCAGAGGGACCTTTGGGAAAATGCTTTGGAAAAATTATTTACGATTCACGAGCAGGGCAGGACACATGGGAAAAGGCTGAAGCAAAATTTCAGCAGGAGGCTTTTATTCAAGCTATGACAATGAGCAAAAAAAAGCCGGAGGATTTGGACTTTATCTTTGCCGGTGACTTGCTTAACCAGCTTATCAGCTCCAGCTACTCAATGAGAGATTTTGCGATTCCCTATCTTGGTCAGTACGGTGCCTGTTCCACTATGGCGCAGGGCTTGATTATGGCAAGTATGACTGTTGC
>JAXESA010000086.1:0-12241 GCA_034116205.1 Ruminococcus sp.
AGAGATAAAGAGAACACTTTTTCCCTCCTTCCACCGCAAGCGGTCCCCCTCCCCCATCTGGTGGAGGCTGTTGTAGGTATTAAGTAATAGTGAATAGTGAAAAAGTATCCGAATTTCTGCATTCCATCACCCACTTTGGTGGATGCTATCAGAAATAAAAACAGGCAATCCTTTCGGACTGCCTGATACAACATAAATATTAAGGAAACACTGATTAAATCATTTGCACATATTGTGCAGTCAGATTTTTTGTCGGTTAGTTCAAAAAACCGCAGGTATACTGACGTATTGCGAGGATTTTTTGGGCTAACCGACGGAAAATATGCAAACAAGATGTGTAAAGTGATTTATTCAGCGTTTCCTTAAATTAAATGCAATAGAAATCTCCCTTTGAGGCGCCTCCCATTGTGGCGATGTCGGCTATTGTAAAATTATCCACATAATCAGTTACCACCTTGTAAAGTCCCTCCCAAAAGGGTAGGGTTTGACAGGTGGACGCCCTTTCACAATTCACCTCTCCTCCTTCAAGGCAAGGGATTGGTGCCAAAGGTCCCTCGATGTATCTCAATACATCTCCTACAACAATGTTTTCGGCAGGGCGTGAAAGCTTGTACCCACCGGAATGTCCACGCAAACTTTGGAGAAAACCGCCCTTGTTTAACATTCCCACAATGGTTTCCATATACTTTATTGATATGTTCTGCCTTTCTGAAATTTCTTTTATAGAAATAAACTTTTCCTTTGAATTGATTGCAAGGTCAACAAGAATACGCAAAGCGTAACGACCTTTTGTTGATATTTTCATTTCATCCCTCTTTTCCTATTTTACAGATAGGAATAATATATTGTTTATATATTAACAAATAATAAATGAAAAATCAAGCCTTAATTATCTTGTTGTCACAGATTTTTACAAAACTACCCACATCAATGCCATCTTTGTACAGCATTTCGTCCTCTGCTTTAAGGGTTATCCGTTCTCCGTTTTGTGAAACCAAAACAACTTCGTCACAAAGAACAGCACCCTCGGGCAGTCCCTCACATCCAAAATCCGGCTCTATAATGTCAACAACCTTGTAAACCATAGATTACCTTAGCACAGCTTTAAAAGCTTTTCGATTTCGGTCTTTGGCTGATAACCAACAACAGAGCCGATTATCTCCCTGTCCTTAATTACAACAATGGTGGGAATACTTGAGATGCTAAAGGCATCGGCAAGTCTTGGTTCCTGGTCAACATTTACCTTGAACACCTTTACATCAGGGTTTTCACTTGCAACGGTTTCAACAACAGGCGCCATCATCTTGCATGGTCCGCACCAATCTGCCCAAAAGTCAATTACAACCTTTTTATCGGTGTCCATAACCTCTTTTTGATACATTTCTTCCGTCAAATTTGTAACAGCCATAGCTCACTTCTCCTTGTAATAAAGCATACAATGGCAGTAGCCCTCAAAATCGGGGTCTGCAATCTGCTCTTTAAATTCTTTACACATACATTTGTTTTCGGGAGTTCTCTCCCTGCGACAGGGGCAGTAGCCTCCTGTCTTTTCAAGACCCTTTTTAATTGAGTCAACAATTTCTTTATTCTTATTATATCTTATCTTCATAATTATTCAGCACACCTTGCAAATGGTAATGTATTGTCCAGCTTTAGGAAAACATCCTTGTAGGTATTATACACCTGCTTGTAGTCAGGTAGATAATCCTTAATTTCGTCACTGCTAAATGGGATAATCTTGTGTCCTCTCCAGGTATTTTGGTCATAATAGCAATACAAAAGCTGGTTGTCTATATCTTCAAATGTAATCTTTGTTTCTCCGTCTTTTACAGTCTTTTTAACTGTCATTGTGGCGAGGATACTTGTTACCTTGTTGTAGTTTTCGTCCTGATACTGTGAGCAGAGGAGGTTGCCCATTGAGTAGTAAACAAGCGTATCGCCGATGTACCTTGCAGGCTCAATAACATGGGGATGTGTACCGATTACAAGGTTAACTCCGTTGTCAGCCAAAAACTGTGCCATATCGTCTTGATATTCCGATTCGTCAGGCATATACTCAACACCTGCATGCATACAGACAATTAGGAAATCCACCTTGTCACGTACAGCGTCAATATCCTTTTTCACCTGTTTTTTGTATTCCTGATATGCTGTATCCTTTTCAGGGTCGTTTATTTCAAGGTCGGTAGGCCACACATTAATGAGATAATCCTTACCCTCGGGGCATGGGATTCCGTTTGTACTATAAGTATAATCAAGCATACTGTACTTTATTCCGTTACATTCAAGAACATTCACCTTATCCCTTGACTCCTGACTGTCAAAGGTGCCTGTCATAAATACTCCCTTTTGCTTTTTCCAGTATTCGCAGGAATTTAAGATACCCTCTTCACCACCGTCCAATGCGTGGTTAGTAGCTGTGGAAACAAGGTTGTAGCCAAGGTCAACCATAGCGTCACCTGCCTCCTGTGGGCTGATAAACAGCGGATAATCGGAAAGGCCCATCTCTGTACCGCCAAGAATAGTTTCCTGATTGTAGTAGTTCACATCACATTTTTCCGTAAACTGACGGAGGTTTTTCACCATAGGCTTAAAGTCATAGCCATTGCCATTGGCGTTTTCGTTAGCTCCCTTGTAGATTGAGCTGTAAATGATGTAGTCACCTGCTATGGACATTTTAAATGAGCTTTCGCTGTCTTTAACTGCATTGGTATTAGTTGTTGCAGTTTGCTCCTGAACAGTCTGGGTGCTGTCCTCAGAACATCCCTTTGCACAGGATGTGATGCCTATAATTATGAGAACAATCAGCACAACTGCAATTCCCAAAGCCACAAATGGAATCATGGAATACTGTCTTTTTCTTCTTGGTCTGTCAGAATGTCTATGCTCCGCCATAACTAACCTCCTGTTTAAATAAACACATTACTTCTTCTTTTGAATATTATAGTTAATCCTTGTGAGCCTTTTTTGAGAAACAAACCTCATAAGGAAATTTGCACACTTCATTGTAAATGAGGGCATAATAATCATCTTGTTTTTTAAAGCCTTGTCAATGCAGTACCTTGAGGCATATACACTGTCAATGCCCTTTATTGCAAAGCGTACACCTGCTACATCGTTAAAATTGGTCTTAACAGGTCCGGGGCAAAAACAGCTTATGTGAACATTGGACTTTTTCCGCCTTAGCTCCTCATAAATTGCCTGTGTAAGGCGTACTACATAATTTTTTGATGCATAGTAGGATGCCATAAGAGGTCCTGCCAAAAATCCTGCCGAGGACGCAACATTGATAATTCTGCCCTTGTCCTCTTTCAGAAATTTTTGCAAAAACAGCTTTGTGAGTATATGCAATGATGTAATATTTGTGTTGATAAGCTGTATTTCTCTGTCCAGGTCAACCTGAGAAAATTCTCCAAAAATTCCAAAACCGGCGTTGTTAATAAGCATATCAACAGGCATATCCTTAACCTGTTGAAAAAGATTTTTTGCGTTATCGGGATGTGACAAATCGGCAGAAATAACATTTACCTTTATGCCCTTTGGCAAGGAGTTTTTCACAGTATTCAGTTTATCTTTATTCCTTGCAACAAGGATTAAGTCCCAACCCATACCAGCAAGGTACTTTGCCATTTCTTCGCCCATTCCTGAGCTTGCCCCTGTTATGAGAGCCAACATACAATCACCTATTTTTCTAATTTGGAATTATTTTACTTTGACTGCACTTTGTAATTCTGATTTTTCAACCTCATCATTTACTTCTTCAGTATCCTCCACAAGGTCTTTTGTGTAGGTTCTCCACTTGGTAACCTTTTTACCGCCGATATTGTACTTGTAAAAATGCTGTGCCTCTTTGTTCCATTCAAGGCACTCCCACTTAAGCTTAATACAGTCGTGCACCCTTGCAACCTTTTCACAGGCATCAAAAAGCTTTGTGCCGATGCCCTGACCACGATATGCACTGCGGATGTAAATATCCTCGATATACATAACCTTTTTCATTGGGAATGTTACAATCTGGAAATAGTATGCACAAAATCCAACGATTTCACCATCAATTTCAGCCTTTAGGATATGTAAAAGTTTTTCCTCAAAAACCATCTTTCTGATTTCGTCAGCAGAGGCTGTGTGGTAATCCTCCAGCCTTTCATAAACCGCAAAGTGCTTGTACAGACGATAAATAAAATCAAGGTCTTTTTCTTCAATATAGCTAATTTTAATTTTTCCCATTTTCTTTTCTCCTTGAAACAATCGTTAACTCCAAATCCTAGGGAATAGTAATGAACATATCTATGTAGTGGCCTGGTAATATATTCTACGGTCATTATAACACCTAAGCAATGGGAAAACAACATATAATTTTACTTTTATAATGCTAAAATAAAAACACCCTGCTTGGGGTGTTTGTAAAACTTTTATTAAACCGGTGCTAAGAATGGAACAAAATTCCTCAGTACAGAATAGACACCCATCAAAATCAAAGTTCCTATAATGAATTTGTTGCTGTGTATTGGAAACCTTAGCCTTTTGCCAAACACCTTGAAAACAAGCTCCAGATACAGAGCAAACAACAGCAAAATCCCAAAAATGATTAAGGCATTATCCCTTAGGGAAAGAAAAATATCACCGTGAAGAAGTGCTATAACAGAGCGTGTCATTCCGCAACCGGGGCAATAAATCTCAAAATATTTATATGTTAAGCACTGGGGCAGGGTTATATTCTTTGCCACAAACACCGCCACAAAATATAAAAGTATTGCTGAAATTATTGGCAAAAGGACCACTAATATTCTTTCTGGAACACTGTACTTTTTCATATTTTTTCCTTACAAAAAGGGCGGACTGCTGTCCGCCCTATCTCCTGTTTATAGTTATAAGTAATTAATAATAGTAGCTGTAAGACAAATCTCCGTTTTGCGCTGCATCTTCAATAAATCCTATAAATGAGCCTGTAACGGCAAATGACCAGATAAGAACAATAATTCCAAGTACAAGAGAAATTATTGAAAGAACAATACCTGCTGTTGCCATACCATTGTTAACAGGATTCTTTTTGCGTGACATAATACCAAAGATTAAACCTACAATTGAGCAAACTGTACCGCAACAGAAGAAGGAAACAATACCAAGTACCAAAGAAGTAATGGCAAAGCCCTTGCTGTTGTCAGCAGGCTCCTGATAATACTGCTGTGGCTGGTTATATCCGTTTTGATAACCCTGCTGTTGGTTGTAGTTATAATTTGTCTGATTGTTCTGATAATTTTGGTAGTCACTTTGTGGCTGAGTATAACCATCCTGATAGTTACCCTGCTGTGAATTGTATGTATTCTGATTATCAGTCTGTGGTTGTGGGTTATAAGGATTTTGGTTATTCACATTATTTTGATTGTTGAAATTTTCGTCCATATTATCCTCCAAATAAATAGTTTACTATTGTATTTTACAAAAATCCTGTAAAAAAGTCAACCTTTTATTTTCCTTTATATCAAAAAGAGTTATTAAACTATAAATAAGTAATAAATTATATTATATATCAGGTGCCAAATATTCATAGGTAAAATATATCTATGTATAACACTCCTACTAAATCAGGAATGTTCCTCCACATATTTTAGAAACTCCTGTGTTTTTGACCAATACTTTATCCCCCAGTTTTCAAAGTTCCACTCCTCCATATAGTCGTTACACTCATAATCTATGTAGTACAGCTTTTCGTCCTGCACAACAAAGTTTGTGGGGAAATAATCTATGTTGGTGTTCTCCTTGTAAAGCAACTTACACATTAAGCGAATTTGAGAGAAGTAGTCCTCTTTAACTCCGTCCTTTAAAACAAGGTCAAAAACCGTGTCACCACAGATATATTCCTTGAGTATTCTTTCTTTTCCCACATCTACATCAAGCATTTTGGGCATAGGAACGCCTATTTTAGTCAGCTTTTTGTAGTCGTTAAGTTCAGACTCCAGCTTGTTGCCAAAATTATAGTAACTGCAAGGCTCGTGATGAATCTGCTTTAGGACATACTCATTTTCTCCATCTGTTACAAGGTAGGAATATCCCCCCTTACCCTTGCCAAGTAGTTTTATTACATTAAACTCACGATTGTTCACCATCATTTTTTCCATAGAAATTCACATCCATTATTTCAATATTGCAATCAAAATTGCAATCAAAAAACCTACAACACCATATAAATCAAATTCACCACAAGGGCGGAAAAACAGGCGAAGATTGCAACTGTTAAAAGGCTCTTTTCCCTAAATGCCATTATGCAGGCTGTGATAAGCCCTGCAACAGAGGCAATATAGTTGCCTGTTGAAAAAAGTATTGCCGGAAATGTCATTGCTCCCAGCACCGCATATGGCACATAGAACAAAAAGCTCTTTACAAATCTGTTGGTGATTTTCCCCTTAAAGATTACGAAAGGCAAAACTCTTATGAGATATGTAACCCCGGCCATAATAAAAAGGTAGATAAAAAAATCTCTTAAAATCATTCTTCGTCCTCCTTTATTGGGAAGAAAACAGCACCAATAAGGGACGCAACAACTGTGCAGATGATGATTACAAATCCGCTTGACACCTTATTTAAAAGTGGCAACCACTTAAAGGCACAGCTAAGTAGCACAGAGATTACAACCACCTTTAGAATTGCTGAATTTTTCTTTGCCGGCGGAATGATTATTGCAAGGAACATTCCGTAAATTGCTATACAAAGGGAATCCCTAATCACCGTTGGAAGCACCTGTCCCGCCATTGCACCAAGGAGTGTTCCGGTTGTCCAACCTACAATGGGCAGAAGCATTAAGCCATAAAGATATTTGTTGCTCACATCCTTACGGTTGCCCATTGCAACAGCAAAAATTTCGTCAGTAATTCCAAAGCCTATGAGCCATCGGTGAATACCCCTTACGCTTTTATCCGCCTTTTGTGAAAGAGAAAGTGACATAAGGGCATATCTAAGGTTAATTACAAACTGGGCACATGCCATCTCTATCCAAAAGCCACCGCCCCTAACTAATATATCAAGTCCTGCAAACTGTCCCGCTGATGTAAGATTTGTCAGTGAAATCATCACAGCCTCCCACCAGCTTAACCCCGAATGGACAGACTGTAGGCCAAATGTGAAAGAAACGGATATGTACCCCAAGGCTATGGGTATTCCGTCTTTAAGTCCTTTTTTTATATCTGTCATTTTAATGTTTCATACCATCCTCTTAAACATACCACTAATAAGTAGATTATAAAGCTCAAAAGACAAAAAGTAAAGCATAAACGAAAAACAAAAATATAGCTGTCACGCAAGCGCAACAGCCATACCTATATATAAGCTTTATAAATATTCAAAAAGTCTTCTTCCGCTGTAATCGTCCCCAAAGCTTTTAAACCCATTACTTATGTAGAACTCCTCTTTACCTCTTGCCGACAGAACCTCCAGCTTAACCTTTTTTTCCTCAGGCTTGTTGGAACGGATAAATTCTACAATGTAGCTGAGCAAAAATCTTCCATAGCCCTCGTTCTGATATTCAGGCTTGATGATAAAGTCGTTGAGATATACAAAAGAAGAAATTTCTCCGCAAAGGCGAGCCATACCCACTAGTTTTTTACCCTCATACAAGGCAAATGTGTGACTACTACGCTCCAACATTCCTGCAATTTGCGAAAATCTAAGTCCCCTCCAATCCACAGAGGAATAAATCTCAAAATACTCCTCGGGAGTGAGCTTATCCACAGATACTGTTTTCATTTATTCCCTACCTCATTGTACGAATCCCATAGATTTACAAGAAACAACGGTCTTGCACAAATAAAACATAAAACAGCAGACCGTAAATGTCCTAAAATATTGTAGCACTTTACAATATATACTTCAATAACTTTTCAAAAATTGTTGCAAATATTTATAAATGTGATATAATATGAATAAAGTATTATTAATTTTTAATAGTTGCTTTTTGAAGAAGTTGGGAGAGCATATCCCGAAAACAAAAAACTACATATTAAATTAAGGAGGAAAATTTTATGAGTAAATATGCAGGAACACAGACAGAGAAAAACTTAGAGGCTGCTTTTGCAGGTGAATCACAGGCAAGAAACAAGTACACCTACTTTGCATCTGTTGCAAAAAAAGAAGGTTACGAGCAGATTTCTGCCCTATTCCAAAAGACAGCTGACAACGAAAAGGAACACGCAAAGATGTGGTTTAAGGAGCTTGAGGGCATTGGCAACACAGCCGAAAACCTGAAGTCTGCCGCAGAGGGCGAAAACTACGAGTGGACAGATATGTACGACGGTTTTGCAAAGACTGCCGAAGAGGAAGGCTTCCCTGTGCTTGCTGCAAAGTTCCGCCTTGTTGCAGAGATTGAAAGACATCACGAGGAACGCTACCGTGCTTTGCTAAAGAATGTTGAAACTGCTCAGGTATTTGAAAAGAGCGAGGTTAAGGTTTGGGAATGCAGAAACTGCGGACATATTATTGTCGGCACAAGCGCACCTGAAATTTGCCCAACCTGTGCTCACCCACAGAGCTATTTTGAGGTTCACGCAGAGAACTACTAATCTTTAAAAACTGCTAAACACTTTGTTGTTTACATAAAAAGTGGAAATTTCTCCCATAAAGTTAAGGGCTGTCGTGGTGACAGCCCTTTCATTTTTGTTTATACTATACCCTCAAGGGATTTGTTTAGGAAAGCTTTTGTCTTTTCGGATTTTGGATTGCAGAACACATCCTCAGGTGTTCCGTACTCCTCAATAACTCCGTCTGCCATAAATATCACCTTATCGGAGATATTCTTTGCAAAGCTCATTTCGTGGGTGACAACAATCATTGTGCTGTCGGAACTTTTCAGATTTTGAATAACCTTAAGCACCTCTCCTGTTAGTTCAGGGTCAAGTGCCGAGGTTGGTTCGTCAAAGCACAAAATATCGGGATTCATAGCCAAGGCTCTTGCAATTGCAACCCTCTGCTGTTGTCCGCCGGAAAGCTGACATGGGTAGTGTTCTATCCTGTCAGTAAGTCCTACCCTTTCAATCAAAGCCCTAGCACGTTTTTCAATGTATTCAGGGCTGTCCATCTTCATAAGAGTGGGCGCCATAGAAACATTTTTTAACACATTATACTGGGGGAAAAGATTAAAGTTCTGAAACACCAGACCAAAGTGCAAACGCTTTTGGCGGATTTCAGCCTCTTTATATCTTTTCTTCTCCTCACCGTCAAAGATTTTCTCTCCCTTAACGGAAATTGTTCCCTGTTCGGCGGTTTCCAAAAAGTTCAGACATCTAAGGAGTGTTGTCTTGCCACTGCCTGATGAGCCGATTATGGAAAGCACCTCTCCTTTTTCAAGGGTGAAGTCAATCCCCTTAAGCACCTCTGTTTTGCCGAATTTTTTTCTTAAATTTTTAACCTCTAATATTGCCATAATTAACTCCTGAAGTAGCTTAGTTTCTTCTCAATGTAACCAAAGAGAAGTGTAAGTAAACCGGAGAATGCAAGGTAGAATGCACCTGTGTAGAACAAAGGCCAGATAAGACCCTCCATTTTGATATACACCTGTGCTGTCCAGATAATCTCATAAACAGCAATTATTCTTGCAAGGGATGTGTCCTTTACAAGGGTTATAACCTCGTTGCTCATGGGTGGTACAATCACCTTTATAACCTGGAGCAACACAACCTTGAAGAATATTTGTGTTTTTGTCATACCAAGCACCTGACCTGCCTCGTACTGCCCCTTTGGGATAGATTCAATGCCACCCCTGTATATTTCGGAGAAATAACAGGAATAATTGATAATAAAGGCAATGAGTGCTGCGCTAAACCTTGGCAGAAGTCCTGCGTTGAAAATCAGTCCCGGACCATAATATACAATTATAAGCTGTAATAGAAGTGGTGTTCCCCTGATAACCCATACGAATGTACGGACAAGCCACCTTAGGGGTTTGAATCGGCTCATTGAACCAAAGCATATAATAAGCCCCAAGGGCAGAGAAAACAGAAGTGTTAAACCAAAGAGCTGAAGGGTTGACAAAAACCCATTCAGCAAATCTAAGGTAACCGAAAGAAAATCGCTCATTTTAGTTCCTACCCGTTTAAATGTTAGTCAGCAAGTGCAA
Organism: Ruminococcus sp.; assembly: GCA_034116205.1. Lineage (GTDB taxonomy): Bacteria > Bacillota > Clostridia > Oscillospirales > Acutalibacteraceae > Ruminococcoides. Next base: position 10,106 of record JAXESA010000086.1, read on the forward strand.
CAGAATACTTCTTAGATAGCTTACCAAGTGTACCGTCCTTTTTAAGCTCGTCAAGGTAGCTGTTAAACTTCTTTGTCATATCGGAATCCTTGCGGAAACCAACACCGTACTCTTCCTTTGTAAGTGTAGCGCTCTGTGCAAGGTCTTCGTAGCTTGTACCCTTGCCTGTCATAGCGGCAGCCATAGTGCTGTCGATAATACAAGCGTCAACAGAGCCGGACTCAACCTCCATAAGTGCGTCACTCTGTGCAGAAACAGCTGTGAACTTAAGGCTGTTGTCCTTTGCAGCAGTTTCACCGGCAGAACCGGACTCAACAGCAAAGCTAAGGCCTGAAAGTGACTTAACATCCTTATACTTCTTGCTGTCCTTTTCTTTCATTACTACAACCTGCTCGTTCTTAGCATAAGCCTTTGAACAGCTTGTGTTGTTTGTTACTTCTTCACAAATTGTCATACCGTTCCAAACACAGTCGATGGACTTTGAGTTAAGCTCAAGGAATTTGTTATCCCAGTCAATTACCATAAACTTAACCTTAACGCCCATTTTCTTGGCAACAGCCTGTGCAAATTCAGCGTCAAAGCCTGTCCATTCGCCATTATCATCCTTGTAGTCCATTGGGGCATAGTCTGTAATACCTACAACCAGCTCACCCTTGTCAACAATATCCTGATAGTCAGAGCCGGAGCCACCGGAGCCACAACCTGTTATAAGAACAGCCATAACCATACATAAAATAAGTGCTAATAATTTTTTCATTGTTTTTCCTCCTTGTTTGCGGTACATATAGTGCCAAACTTACCGGCACAAACCGTCAATTATATTTTACTTTATTCAGCTAACATTGTAAAGTGACAAATTAATAAAAATTATACTTTTTCTTTACATATTTTTATCAAATATATCATTCATATGGTTGTTTATATGTATAATATGGTTTTACTTTATAAATGATATGTGATATAGTACAGTTGTAATTTTACAAGGAGGAAACAGAATGAATTTTATTAGGAAAAAGGGTGCGGGCATTGTTATTTCCGCAGTGATTGCAACCCTAGCAACATTTTTAGCAAGCCTTTCAATTGGCAGTTTCAGCTTTGATATTATCGGTGCGCCTGTCTTTGCAATAGTAATCGGTATGATTATTACCGCAATTTTCCCAAAGTTTGCGTCTCTTGATTTTATGAAAGAGGGAATCACCTTTACATCAAAGAAAATTCTCCAATGGGCGGTTATTATCCTTGGATTTTCCCTTAACATTCAAACGGTTATTTCTGTTGGGGGTCAGTCCTTACCTGTTATTATCTCCACAATATTGACATCACTTATTGTTGCATTTTTACTTTGCAAGGCGCTTAAAATGGACAAAAAGGTTTCCACACTGGTAGGTGTTGGTTCTTCAATCTGTGGTGGCTCTGCCATTGCGGCAACAGCTCCGGTTATTGATGCTGACGATGAGGAGATTGCACAGTCAATTTCAGTAATTTTCCTGTTTAACATTATTGCGGCACTCATCTTCCCTACACTTGGAAATATGCTGGGACTTAGTAACGATGGTTTTGCTCTTTTTGCAGGTACAGCTGTAAACGACACATCCTCCGTAACTGCGGCGGCATCCTCTTGGGACAGTATGAAGGGTACAAACGGAATGGTGCTTGCACAGGCAACTACTGTTAAGCTAACAAGGACAATAGCTATTATTCCAATCACACTTGTGCTTGCATTTATCCGCACAAGAAAAGCTAAAAAGACAAACACCGAAACAGGGGCAAAGGTAAAGTTCAGCAAGATTTTCCCTTGGTTTATCATCTACTTTATTATTGCATCCCTTATCACAACACTTATCTCTCTACTTCCGGAAAGCGGATTTACACAGTTCTACAACGACTCATTTGTCAGCTTTGCAAAATTCCTTGCAAAATTCTTTATTGCTATGGCTATGTGTGCAATAGGTCTTAATACCAATGTTGTAAACCTTGTTAAAAAGGGCGGAAAGCCAATCTTTATGGGCTTTTGCTGTTGGGTTGCAATTGCAGGTGTAAGCCTTCTTATGCAACACTTCCTTGGATACTGGTGATAAAACTTACAACAAGGAAAAAGCAAAAATTAATGGGATGTGGCAGAAGTCACATCCCATT
>JAXESA010000087.1:0-2437 GCA_034116205.1 Ruminococcus sp.
AAGGGAGGAAAATAATGATAGGTCATTTTGGATTTTCATATGTGGGATTAATTTTTCTTTTGATGCTGATTATTCCAAACCTTATTTGGGCAAAGCATTTGCCACAGGGCTATACAGCGGAAAAGGAAAATAAAGTCTTGCTGACTTTTGAAAGAATAGGTCAGGCACTGACCACTTGCTGTGCATTAATATTTTCCGACTTCAACATACATAGTTGGTCAAATTGGTCTTGGTGGCTGATTGTTTCATTTGCATTTATGATAATGTACGAAATTTGGTGGATAAGATATTTTTCCGGTGAAAAAAGACTAAAGGATTTTTACAGTAGCTTTTTAGGCATACCTGTTGCAGGTGCCACACTCCCTGTAATAGCCTTTTTCCTGCTTGGATTATACGGCAAGGTTATATGGCTTATGATTTCCGTAACTATTTTAGGAATCGGTCATATAGGCATACATTTACAGCATTATAAAGAGATTAAGTAAAGGCTTTTTATTGATATTATGAGAGTCTGTTGTGATATGTATAAGAATTATGTATAATATCAGAAAAAAAGGCTATGGCAAATAGTAATCAATTGCCATAGCCTATTTTTCTTTCTGAATTTGTTTTTTTCTGCCAAGATACCCGGGATTTTCCCTGAACATGCTTAATTACATTACCGATGTCAATAAATCGGATACAACCTAAAAATTAAAGGGCAATGCCAACTTGATGTAAGTCGTCATTGCCCGTTTTTTTATACCTTATTAATTTTTGTTCGCTTGCCTGTTTCTGTTCTGTTGCTTTCTAAGGCACTTTTTATCAAATGACGGATTGAAAGCATAGAAGTTCTTGCTGTCCAGCCTGTCGGTTAATATACGCAAGGTTTCGCCAAACCGCTGATAATGCACAACCTCTCTTGCACGCAAAAAGCGTATAGGGTCAAGCACATCCGGGTCATCACAAAACCGCAGAATATTGTCGTAGGTTGTTCTCGCCTTTTGCTCCGAAAACGCTATTTAAACAGTAGTTATTTTTGCCTTGTTTTATGCTGAAAATAGCCTATTGATAGAACTATTATATACTAAAAGTATTTGTAGTCAATAGAAAATGTATGTTGACAACTTGTATAACATTATCTATAATTATTAGTATAAAGAATGTTATATGTGGTGATGATATGAAAGAGCTAATCAAAGATATAAGGTCATATCTTAATATGAGTCAGCAGGAATTTGCTGATAAGTTAAGCGTCACATTTGCCTCGGTAAATCGTTGGGAGAATGGTCATGCTTTGCCTAACAAATTGGCACAGATTAAGCTATCGGAATTTTGTGCTGAAAATAATGTGCCTGTTTATGAAATGATATTGAGTAAAATTAATAATGCAAAAGATGAAATCAAAGCCCAAGACAACAGGGTTTTACTATACCACGGTTCAAAGTCCGGTATAGAGGGAAATATTGAGCCTAAAAGCCGAAAGCAATGTGATTTTGGAAAAGGCTTTTATATGGGCACAGAACCAAGTCAGGCACTAACACTAATTTGTGATTACGAAAAATCAAAGCTATATATTGTTTCTATTGACATTTCGGATTTGAATGTTTTAGAAGTACCTGCTGATATAGAATGGGCAATGCTGGTGGCTTTCCATAGAGGAAGAATGGAGCAAATAAAGGATACTCCTTTATATAACAAGTATAAAAAATTATCCTCCGAAAAAGATGTTGTTATTGGCAGCATAGCAAACGACAGAATGTTCTTTGTTATAGACAACTTCTTTATCGGTAATATCACAGATGTTGCACTTATCAATAGCCTTTCTGCACTTGAACTGGGAAAGCAGTATGTAGCAGTTTCTCAAAAGGCTTGTAATTCAGTACGAATCGAAAAAGAGATTTCATTATCGTATCTCGAAAGAATATACATCAAAAAGGTAGCAGAACAGAATAGAGCAAAGGGAGTTTCCTTAGCAAACGACATTTGCAAAAGTCATAGGAGAGAGGGACTCTATTTTGATGAAATATTAGAGGGAGCCGAATAATATGAATGAAATTGAATTGAAGATGTGTGACATTCAAGGAAGGCTATTTGAGTTATCAGTTGATAATAATTTAGAGAGTTTGTCCTTTGTAAAAAAATTTATGTTATCCGAAACTGCAAAAGAGCTTGACTCAGAGTACAACCGAATGCAATGGGCAGGGGAGGAGTACCTCCTTGAAGAAGTTACATCAAAGGAAGATATTAACCAAAATACTAATGCTCAGGTTATATCAAAGGAGATAATGTATTGGATAGGATACATTTATCGTTACTGGCATTACTACACAGGAGAAAGCAGTGCAAAGATATATAAACAAGCACCCTTTAAAACAATGACACGAAACTATATGATGTTCCATACAATGGACCCCGTTTTGGCGATTGAGGATTTAAAAGAGATTAATAATCAGTA
>JAXESA010000088.1:0-2484 GCA_034116205.1 Ruminococcus sp.
ACAAGGTCAGCACCAACATCAGCGGCTTTGGTGTAGATACCACCGCCAACACGGGCAAACAGGGCAATAGAGGACGCACCAAGTGAAAAACCAAACAAAATATTGTCGTCACCTGTTAATGCGTAAATCAGGCAAACACCCAAAAGTCCAAGACCGCTTACGCACATACCCATAACTGCACCACCGCTGAATGCAACGGATAAAGCACCGTTCAGTCCTTTATTCCTTGCGGCATTAGCGGTTCTTACATTGGCTTTTGTAGCCACACTCATACCGCAGTAGCCTGCAACGGTGGACAAAACAGCACCGCATAGGAATGCAAGGGCAGTTTTCCAGTTAAGTGTATCGTTGCCTGTTACAATACCAACAGCTGTTATTATTGCAAATATAACGGCGACAAATACAATAAGGATTTTGTATTCTGAGAATAAAAAAGCCTTTGCGCCTTCGTTGATAGATGAGGCAATTTCTTTCATTCTTTCTGTTCCGGAATCTTTTTTGCTGATTCTAAGTGCCAAAATAACGGCATAAATCAAAGCAATCACACCGCCGACGGCGGCTAAATATGTTATGATTGTACCGGTGTTCATAAGTATTCCTCCTTAACTTAGTTTACAAAAAGTTAATAAATAGCTTTATATCATTGTAACATAAACACTATGTATTATCAAGGGTAAAATAAAAAAATTGTATAATGTATCTATATTTTTTTATTTTTTGAGATTTTAAAAAATTGTAAATTTTAATATTTTTTTCTTTTATAGTATTCCCAAATCTATAATAATGTTATATAATCAAGGTGTATTAAAAACTGTTTTACCGATTGTTTTAGCGGTAAAATAACGGAGGTAAAATATGAGCAAAAAATTATTGTCTGTTTTTATGGCTCTCATTATGCTTTTTTCAGTAATTACCACCCTACAAGTAGGCGCTGAAGAGGTTGAAAGTGAAGAAACCTCTGCATTGTCCACACAGGGCGTAGTAGGTGATGCTGACAAAAGCGGTGAGGTCAATGTTAAGGACGCAACACTTGTTCAAAAGGCTGTGAACGATGCTTCATTAAGCCTTGATACTTCATTGTCCGATGTTAACGATGACGGAGATATAAATGTTAAGGATGCAACCGCTATCCAAAAATACATCAACAAAACAGTAAGGAATTTTCCAAAGACTGTTGATAACGACTGGAGAACATCCTCAATAGGCTACGAGATTTTTGTCCGTTCTTTCTACGACAGCGACGGTGACGGCTGCGGTGACTTTAACGGAATTACAGAAAAGATTGATTACCTAAAGTCCCTTAATGTGGGTGTTGTATGGCTCACTCCAATAAATCCAAGTGATTCATACCACGGATACGATGTAAAAGATTATAAGGCTGTTAACGAGGACTTTGGCACCATGAAGGACTTTAACAATATGCTTAATACCTTCCACGAAAACGGTATCAAGGTTATTCTTGATCTTGTAGTTAATCACACATCCAGTAAGCATCAGTGGTTCCAGGACTCAAGATACAACAGAAATGACTACCGTGACTTCTATGTTTGGAGCAGTAGCGCCCCATCAGTAACTGAAAAAAGCTACTGGACATATGATGCCGTTGCAATGATGAGATATTACTCCTGCTTTAACGGCAATATGCCTGACCTAAACTACAACAACCCAAAGGTTTGGGATGCTATTGATGATGTAGCAGACTTTTGGCTTGACAAGGGTGTTGACGGATTCAGACTTGATGCTGCAATGCACATTGACGACTGTATCACCTCAAGTAAGAACCATGACGACAGCAAGGAAGATACAGTTACACACAGGTGGTGGCAGCATTTTGAAAGCCATGTAAAAGAGAAAAATCCTGACGCATTCTGCGTTGGCGAGGTTTGGCCTGAGGTTTCAATGCAGACAAATCAGGCAAAGTTCTTTGGCGACCTTGATTCTGACTTTGACTTCTTCTATATGAGCGAAATGGAGTCAATGGCTAAGGGTACCAAAAAGGTGCTAGGAAGATTTATCCCAAACTATCAGAGTCAAATTTACAACTTTGCAGACCGGACTCCTGATGTACCAAAGGTAACAATAAATTCAACAATGCTTGATAACCACGACGTTAACCGTATGGCATATGAATTCTATACCTCTACAAAAGACCAAATTAAGAGTACAGCAACAGAAAGGCTAAAGCTGGTTGCAAATATTCAGATGACATCAAGCGGTATGCCTTGGATTTATTACGGTGACGAAATCGGTCAAAGCGGTGGTGGCACATCAGGTGCTGCCGACCCTAACCGCCGTGAGCCTATGGACTGGTACACAGCAAGAACAGGAACAGGTGCAACAAAGATGAACAGCATCCGTTCTTGGAATTCTTCCGAAAAGTTTACAAAAGCCGGTGACGGTATTTCTGTTGAGGAGCAGGACGGAGTAGATGGAAGTCTGCTGGAGCATTACAGAAAGCTGACTGAAATCCGCAACAAGTACAAG
>JAXESA010000089.1:0-4388 GCA_034116205.1 Ruminococcus sp.
AGTAAATATCATGGTATCCAGCGTTTTAAAGAGAGATTTGGAGGAGAACTGATACAAGGTTACATGTTCAAAATTGACTTTAACACAATTTATCATTTCCTATTCAATATTTTGGTTGCGTTAAGTAGTTTTAGATATTCCAAAAGGTTTCAATTGCCAAAGGATGTAGTAGATCAGGAAATACATAAATGGATACAATAATGGATATATATATAACTTTAGATTATGAGTTGTTCCTTGGTGAAGCCTGTGGAACTCCCGAGAATTGTTTGATTAAACCAATGGATAGACTCTGTCGTATTGCCGATGAGTTTCATTTCAAATATATAATTTTCGTTGATGCCTCATATTTATTGCGGATGCATCAATTGCGTAATCAATACCCAGAGGTTCTAGAGGAGTTTAATTTAGTTGCGAATCACGTAAAAAAACTTGCAAATGAAGGTCATGATATTCAGTTGCATTTCCATCCTCAGTGGCTTTATTCCGCGTGGGGAGGTAATGAAAAAAGATGGCTGTTAGACCGCACACATTACAAATTGTCAGATATGCCTTATGAAGATGTCGCAAAATATCTACCAGAAGCCAAAGACCTCTTGGACTCAATCATCGGGTATAAAACCACAGCTTATAGAGCGGGAGGCTTCTGTCTGGATAGTTTTGAAAGATACAGAGATTTGTTTCTACAATTAGGCCTGGTTATAGATTCCTCTGTTGCTCGAGGGCAGTTTGTGAAATCGCCAATCCATTACTATGATTACCGGAATGTTCCGAAAAAGCAAATATACTATTTCAACACTTCAATTAAGAAAGAGGTTATTGATGGACCTTTTAAGGAATTATCAATCTCTTCGACTCAATGGAATCCTTTCTATTTTGCATTCAAAATTCGGAATAGAAGGATGGCATTTGAGGAGATTGAGGCTACTGCAGATGGCAGGGGCATATCTGATGGTAAAATTTTATATTGGGAACGAATTAAAAAAATGTTCCGCCCCTCTGTAGCAACTGTGAGTATTGATGGAGGAGAAACAGTATTATTGGGCATCCATCTATTAGAACATGTAAAAAGAGGGGAAAAGGAAATGATTATTATTGGGCATCCAAAGTTCGTATCCAAATCATCGGCGGACAATATTTTTGCGTTTTTAAAACAGAATCAAAATATATTAACAATCAAAACGACTTGTGACTTGTTATAATGAATATGGATATTAGTTTTACCGACAGACTTGCAACGTTTTGTTTTGCTTGCTATGTGATCGCAAACTCTCTATGTATACCTTTCGGCGCCATAGGTTCAGGAGGTATTTTGCCTATCATTATGGCAATATCCGTTGGTGGTGTTATAGTAGCAACAAAGGGGCAAACATTAAAAAATATTCAAAGAAGTCAAATTGTATTTGTTCTAATCTTGCTTCTGTTTATGTTTTTTTCCTACATCTTTGCGCCTGGCTATGGAGTGTCTGAGGTGGTAAGATCATTTAGGTTTTTTGTATCAACGTGTATATTGTCTCTTTTTGTTATTAACTATAATTTCTCGTTTGAGTACTTTTCGAGGTGTATATTGATCCTTACAATACCTATAACTCCTTTTGCAATCACTGGAGATTTTTCTGTGATAGCTGAAGGTGCTACCACTGCAAGTGACGAATGGATGGGATTTGGGTACTCTGTATTACCTCTGATGGTGCTTTCTATGTATTACCTTTTTGAAGGCGAGAAGAAAACATTAAAATTATTATCCATTGTCTTATTTATTGGTTTATCTTTAGCTTTTATTCCACATGCGTCAAGAGGTGCAATTTTATCATTGGTAATGTCATTAGCCTATTTTTTGTATTCTGAACTTCAAAAACGAGGTGTACGCAAAAAAACAATTTGGACTATTATAATTATTCTATTGATAGCTGTAGGCCTTTTTTCTCAGATCGTTCTTTCATACATAGAAGATGCAGTAGAACGTAGCGGTATATACTCTCTGTCAAAGTTCTTTACAAGGGAGGATGCTAGCAACGGAAGGTTTGACCTTTATAGCTTAGCATGGAAAGGTATTATTGGTAGCCCACTTTGGGGTAATGGAATCGCTAGTTTTAACAATTATGAAACATATCCTCATAATATTGTGATTCAGATGCTGTACGAAGGTGGTATAGCCCTTTTTCTATTACTGGTAAAAAAAATCATAGTAGTTTTCAAAGTTATAACCACTAAATTATGTACTTATATAGACCCTCGTTTCCTGATTTTTTTCTTTTTTACTTCATTTATTGAATTATTTTTCTCATCATCATTCTGGGAGAAACAACGGTTCTGGATGATGATCTGGCTAACTTATAGTGTATACAACTCAAATTATAAAAACTCATGGAAATAATATTAATTCACAGAAACATTTTTCAGAATAGGCCACCACTTGTTTCGTTAGTGAAAACCTTATTAGCATATAATATCCGACCAATTATTATTACCGCTGGCCTAAATAATGAATTTAAGTCATATTTCAATAGTAACAAGATTACTTTTCATGTGGTTCCTTTTGAATTGACTAGAACTAGATTCTCTCCAGTAAAAAACTACTTGAGATCTTTGTTATGGGGTAAGAAAGTGGCAAAGATATTAAATAATTATTCTCCTGTTGACCATCTTTTATGGATAGAGGGGAATTACACCTTCACGTCTTTACAGGCTTGCCTTATAAATAGATACAAACACGTTTTGCAGATACAAGAAATGTTCAATGTACCTGGAATTAAAGGCAAACTTTATGAAAGGACAATTTCAAGAATTATAAATAAGGCAGAAGCAGTGATTGTACCAGAATACAATAGGGCGTATTTATATAAATTGCAGTTTAAATTAAAAAAAATTCCTTATATACTGCCAAACAAGCCTTCTTTTGTTCCTAACTCTGATGACTTGGTTAGATTGAAGAGCAAATATACAGAGTATGAATATTTGTTTAACAAGAAAGTTATATTATATCAGGGCGTGATATCATCGACAAGGTCAAATTATATGCCAATCTTAGATGCACTTGTTAAATATGACAAAGGTCAAGAATATATTTTTGTATTTCTTGGTAGAGAGGAATCGTTGGGATACGTTAATAACCTTAAGCAGAATGGTTATCCAGTAGAGCATGTTCCTTTTATTCCTGCGCCTGATTATCTCTATTTCACAAGTCGTGCATATATTGGGATTGTAAATTATGTAGATAATTGTCTAAATAATATTTATTGTGCTCCAAATAAAATATACGAATACTCTGTTTTTGGTGTACCTATGATAGCAAATGATATCCCAGGTCTCCGTTATACAATAGGAACTAATAGATGTGGTTGTTTATATGAGGATGAAAATCAAATTGAGACTGCGTTGATTTCTGTCATTAGAAATCATGATGAAATGTCTACAAATGCTATTAACTTTTACAGAACAACCGAATATAGTTCTATTGTAGAACAGATAATTAATGATTTAGATTTATAACATGCGTATTCTTCATATAATCAATAATCTGGATATGGGCGGTGGTCAAAACCTCCTTATAAGTCTTGCGGGTGAGCAACAAAGAAGGGGTAATGATGTGACCGTATTGCAATTAGTCAAGTCAGAAGATCCAACTGTGTCTGATAAAATTACAGCACGAGGTGTTAAGGTACTGTGGGTAGTAGAACATGGTAGTCCATATTCTCCTTCTTTGATATTCAAGGTGATGCCTTATCTTACAAGGGGGAAATATGACATCGTGCATGTTCATTTGTTTCCTGCCTTGTATTGGGTAGGTTTTGCCAAGCTTTTGAAAATTAAAACAGCTCCTATCGTCTATACCGAGCACTCTACAAAGAACAATAGAAGAACTAATTTCTTCTTGAGAAATGTGGATAAGTTCATATATCAGAATTGTTATAAGAGGATTATCGCTTGTGCGGACAAAGCTCTTGAAACATATCTGCAGGTATATCCCAACATAAAGCATGCATGTGCCATAAACAACGGAGTTGATACAAGGATCAATGCAGAAGCAGAGCCTTATACTAAACGTGAACTTTTGGGGATCAACGAGGATAATTTTGTTGTAACAATGGTTGCAAGTTTTTTGTTTATGAAGCGGCAAGATACTATAGTTGAGGCCATAAGCAAACTTCCCGAGAAGTTCCATGCTGTGTTCGTTGGAGGTAATAAAACTGATGAAGGTTTACTAAAGGTAAAAAAGCTTGCAGAAGATCTCCAGGTGGCAGACCGAGTACATTTTCTGTATTTACGACCAGATGTTCCTAGAATCCTTAAGACCTCTGATGTAGTAATGATGTCTTCGGAACACGAAGGGCTGTCGCTTTCCTCTATCGAGGGAATGGCAGCAGGCAAGCCCTTTGTGGCTACAG
>JAXESA010000090.1:0-12686 GCA_034116205.1 Ruminococcus sp.
CCGATTTTAACTCCCTCAAGGTTTCCCTCCTCATCCATAGGTATGCACCCGTGGAAAAGCAAGTTATCGTTATGTACAAGGTACATACTTCCCTTGTCGTACAAAAACTTTATGTGCTTGTTAAGCCTGTGGCTGTTGATAAAGGCGTGATAAAATTCGTCCATAAGCTCATTTTCTTCGTCACTAAGCTCATATGTATTGTTTTTATCTACTGTAGGGAAGTGGTTGTTGTTCAGCTTGTAAATGCCCCTGTCATTTTGAATAGTTCCATTTTCAAAGTCAATTTTGTTAAGAAGTAGCCTGTCCTCCATCTCGTATTCCGGATGGCTCATTATAATCTGCCCCTCAAACTTAAAGAGGATTACGGAGATAGCTTTCATAACCGATTTGTCAATGTCACCGCCATAAACGCTCTCGGCAAACAAGAACAGATTTCTAAGGCTGATTCCGTAGCTGTTTTCCAAAATTTCTGTGTTGCCACATTTTATGTTGTTGTATAAAACAGAGGCAATACAAGCTTTGCTACCGGCACAAGCGCCCATCCAAAGAATGTCGTGGTTGCCCCACTGAATGTCCAACGAATGATAATTCATCAGCAAATCAAGGATTTTGTCGGCACAAGCGCCCCTGTCAAAAATATCTCCTACAATGTGGAGGTGGTCAACAGCCAAACGCTTTATCAGGGAAGATAGAGCCACAATGAAATCATCGGCACTATTTATCTGAATTATAGTGTCGAGGATTTTTTCGTGATAAACAATCTGGTTGTTGTCCTCGTCCTCTTGAATATGGATAAGCTCATCAATAATGTAGCTGAATTCCTGAGGGAGAGCCTTTCGTACCTTTGAACGGGTGTATTTTGACGCAAGCACCCTTGCCAAAGCTATAAGCTCATTAAGGGTAGTTCTGTACCAACCCTCACTGTTTTTATTTTCACTTTTGATAAGTGACAGCTTTTCCTTTGGGTAGTAAATAAGAGTGCAAAGCTCACGACGCTCATCACGACTTAATGTGTCCTTAAAAACAAGCTCTGCCTTTTCGGAAATAACACCGGAGCAGTTGTTTAAAATGTGGCAAAAAGCCTCAAACTCTCCGTGTATATCGCTGATAAAATGTTCCGTACCCTTTGGTAAATTTAAAATTGCGTTAAGATTAATAATCTCTCGGCAAACAGCCTGCTCTGTTGGGTACTTTTCTGCAAGAAGTTCAAAATATCTTTCTTTTTCCATATTAAAATCCTGTTATTATGCCACATTATCCGGATAATTCACTATCGCAATTTCCATAAGAGCATTTTCTAAATGAGTAGTAATTTCTTCAAGTTTTTTTATTACGGTTCCGTTGTAAACAATTTCACCACATTGTGTGCATTATTTACATGGTACATTTTTTACAATAACAATACATTTTCCCAAGTCGGTCATATATGTTGTAGTAGAATTTTCCATATCGCTTTTACAATAAAAGCAAGTCATTACTTTTGCCCCTTTATCAATTTTATTTTGTCATATACGATTAATAAAGTCAAGTTAAATTAATGAGAAAAGCAGTAAAAAGATATTTCTAAGGATAATAATTGTATAAAATAAAACTTGCAATAGACATTCTTGCGTTGTATTTTGCGTTGTCTTTTTATTGTTTTTACAACTAAATAGCAATTTTCATATTTAGCTATATAGTGTAAATAATCCGATAAATAAGCCATTTATAAAGAAAAAAGGCACCCTTTTGGGTGCCTTTTGTGGAGCGGATGATGGGAATCGAACCCACACGATCAGCTTGGAAGGCTGAAGTTCTACCACTAAACTACATCCGCATTTCTCTCACGCAAGTGTTATTATAGCACAGCGTTTTTTGAATGTCAACCAATAATTACACTTTTTTATAACACAATCGTTCAAAAAAGTGATATAAATAAAAATGAAAGATAAAAAGAAGAGTGCCCCGAACACGATCTGCGTGTCGAGGCACTCGACTGGCTGCGGAAATAGGATTCGAACCCATACAAACAGAGTCAGAGTCTGCTGTGCTACCCTTACACAATTCCGCATCAGTGAACGATATATATTATATACCATCGGCAGAAAAAGTCAATACTTTTATGAAAAAACTTTAAAAAATTTTCTGCTTTTATGTTTTATTAGATGAAAATAATTTTATATAGTGCTATTTTTATGGATTATTTTTAGTTTGAGTTCATAAAATTTTGATAGTGTTTCAATTGTTATTTATATTGGTTTATTTTTTTATTTCCAACTCCTATAAATATTCGTAAAACTGTTTATTTTTTCTGTGTTTTGTAGTATAATCTGTATTGTGAAGATTTTATAATACGAAAGGATAAATACAGTTGTCTATTCAGCTTAATCTGGGTAAGTGGGGAACAATCTTTCCTGTACCTAACTGCGTTGTAGATGAGGACATAAGGCTGGCAAGTGAAAATCAGCTAAAGGTGCTGCTATATGTACTGCGTAACAACGGTGAAAACCTTACAGAAAAATCTGTTGGGGAACAACTGAATATTGCTGAGGGTGATGTAAAGGACGCTGTATCCTTTTGGATAGACAGAGGTGTGCTTTCTACACAGGGCGACATTCCTCAAGGGGAAAAACCGGAAAAATCTGACCAACAACCTGTTGAGGTGAAGAAGAAACCAAGACCACTTTCCCGTGTGCAAAAGCCGGACAGTATTTTTGTTTCAAGGCGAATTAACGAGGACAACGAGCTTGCTGCCCTTGTTCAGGAAACACAGGTGATTTTGGGCAAGCCTATCTCAAACGGTGACACAGCAACACTTGTAATGCTCCACGACACCGATGGACTACCTTGTGATGTGCTTATGATGCTGATACAGTATTGTCACTCTATTGGCAAGGACAATATGAGGTACATAGAAAAGATGGCTGTCAGCTGGGCGGCTGAGGAAATTACAACCATTGAACGAGCCGAAGAAAAAATCACAAATCTTGAAAAGTACGGCGAGGCTTGGAATAGAGTTGCTATGATTTTTGGTATTCAGAATTCCGGCTCACCTACAAAAGCACAGCAGGAAAATGCCAATCGCTGGATTAACGAGTGGCATTTCAGCGACGAAATGCTGAGAGAGGCATATGAGCGCTGTGTAAATAAGAAAAACAGTTTTAATATTACATATACAAACGGAATTCTTAAAAACTGGAACAAGAGGAATATTACTTCTTTAAAAGAATTAAAAGAATTTGAAGAAAAATCTCAAAAGAGAACCCCTCCAAATGGCGGTGGAGATAATACAAATGTTTCTTACGATATTGATAAGTACGAAGAATTTAGTATGTTTGATTAAGAGGTAGCTATGGCTTTTAGCAGTAATATAAATCGTAAAGCAGACGAAATTATAAACGAAAGAAGAATGAAAGCCCTCGGCAAGCAGGATATGGCAAAGGAAAAAATCTATGGCGAAATTCCAAGGCTGGATGAGATAGAAAGACAGCTTTCTGTAATCGGTGCAAAAACAGCAAAGGCTGTTCTTATGGGAGAAAATGCTACAGAAAGCATTAAAAAACTCTCCAATGACAGTATGGAACTTCAAGCAGAATCACGCAGACTTCTTCTGTTACACGGATACGATGAAATGGATTTAGAGCCTCATTTTATCTGTGCAAGATGTAAGGATACAGGCAGATATGATGACGAAAAGGGCAGGACTGTGTTGTGCCAGTGCCTTAAAAAGCTAAGGGCAGAAATTGCCTGTGAGGAGCTTAACAAGGTTTCTCCCTTGTCCCTTTGCTCCTTTGATAGTTTCTGTCTTGATTATTATGATTTGGATGTCCACGAGGGTTACTCAACCTCCCCTTACGACAGAATGAGCAAAATTTTTGACTACTGCAAAAGGTATGCACAAAGTTTTTCGTTGGACTCCCCAAGCCTTATGATGAAGGGAAACACCGGTTTAGGCAAAACTCACCTTAGCCTTTCCATAGCCAAGGAGGTTATTGAAAAGGGTTATGGCGTTGTGTATGTGTCTGCTCCAATGATACTTTCAAAGCTGGAAAAACAGCATTTCAGCTATTCTTATGACGAAGAGGAAAACACCATAAATACCCTTGTGAGCTGTGACCTTTTGATACTTGATGATTTGGGTACAGAGTTCCAAAGCAACTACTCAGCATCTACAATTTACAACATTTTCAATTCAAGACTTTTAAACGGAAAGCCCACAATAATGAACAGCAACCTCTCTTTGAAGGATATGGAAAAGTGCTACTCACCTCGTTTTGTGTCAAGGGTTATGGGCAACTGCGCAAAGCTTGACTTTATCGGAAATGACATCCGTGTTCCAAGGAGATAATTGGAGTAGTTTCTTGATATACAGGATATAATATTATTGGTAATAAAATACTGGTATTAAAATTCTAAATAAGAATTAAAATTCAGTATTACTGTGTTATTATTCAATGTAAGAGATTTTATGCTAAGGAGGAACAGCAAATGAAGTATGTATGTAGCATATGCGGTTGGGTTTATGACGAAGAAGCAGGCTATCCTGATGGCGGTATCGCACCGGGAACAAAGTTTGAAGATTTGCCTGATGATTTCAAATGCCCTCTTTGCAAGGTTGGCAAGGATAAATTCAACGAGGCATAAATACTGATTTACTGTTGTTATCAGTTACAAGGACATACCAAGCAGACCAATTATGATATTGCTCTGTTGACTTTAACGGGTAATATTACAATTGGACTGCTGGATATTGTTTTTGTATATCTATTTATTAAATAGAAAATGGTTATAATCTCATACAGTCAAACATATACATAGTATATATCCGTATTACCGCAGGGAATTATGAATTTATATTCTATTTCCGTAGATTTAAAGTGCTTACAAATGTGAATGTACACTTACGGCAGATATAATATGTTATAGCACCCTGCATAGTTCTGGTCAGCTATTAGAAAGAGGTTTTAAAATGGCAAAAGAACCATATGAAGCACCAACAATAAGTGTTGATGATTTCGGATCTTCCGATGTCATCACAGCATCTGTGCCCGAAGTACCTACTACATATTCAGAAAAAGAAAACAGTTACTTTTCTTTCTTTGATCTTTAATCCTCGGAACACACAAGGATTTGTTTTTGTTTTTTTGTGTATTTAGGACTGTAAAAATAAAAGAACTATTATTGAAAAATTTACAATACATTCAGTCATATCAATTTTGATATGACTTTTTTTCTGTCAAAAATTTGCCTAATCTATTGTATTATTTATTATTTTAAGATAAAATATATTTTGTAAAAATTTTCAATAGAAATGAGGTAAAATAATGAAAAAGATATTTGCGATTTTAATCTCTGCAATATTGATTTTTTCTTTTTCGGCCTGTACAGGTGGGGAAAATAATTCCAATAAAGAAAATACAACAACCACTGTTGCAGAAACAAAGCCACAGACAGATGAACTTAGTTGGGTAGATTACAAGGAATACAATCTTGACCGGACATCAAAGGTAAACAACATTATCCTTATGATTGGCGACGGTATGGGAGAAAATATTATCAAAGCCACCGAAGTTGTAAAGGGTGACAAGCTGGTTATGACAGGCCTTAAGAACAAGACATATGTAACAACATATTCTCAGTCTGTTACAGAGGGTTTGGAAAAATTCACCGACAGTGCTGCCTCGGCAACAGCTATCAGCACAGGAACAAAAACCTATAACGGTTGTATCGGGGTTGACAAGGACGGAAATAACCTTGAAACAATCTGCGAATATGCTCAAAAGTGCGGTATGAAAACAGGCCTTGTTGACCGTCACTATGTTTGCCACGCAACTCCTGCGGGTATGGTAGCCCACAATGATTTCAGAGGTAGCTACAAGGCCATCCTTAACGAAATGATTAAGTCAGATGTTGATGTTATGCTTGGTGGCGGAAGTCAGTATTATACACCTTCTGTACAGGAAAATGCCGAAAGCCACAACTACACCTATATAACTGACGAAAAAGGACTGCTGAGTCTTTCTGATAAAGATGAAAAGGTTTTGGGACTTTTTGCCTATGACAATATGAAGGACCCTGAGCTTGAACCGTCACTTACAACCCAAACCTCAAAGGCACTTGAACTGCTGGAAAATGACAAGGGATTTTTCCTAATGGTAGAGGGAAGTAACATTGATGTTTGCGAGGCAGAGCTTGATATGGACGGTACAATCAAGCAGGTACAGGCTTTTGACCAAACAGTTGACTATGTGATGAATTGGGCAGAAAGCCATCCCGGAACACTTGTAATTGTAACAGCCGACCACGAAACAGGTGGAGTAAAACTGCCAAAGAACCCAACCCCTGATGACATCAACAACGATTGCTTTACTTCCGGCGGTGACCACACAAATACAAATGTACTCCTCTTTGCAGACGGAGCCCAGTCAGCAGGACTTTGCAAGGAAAAGCTAATCGACAACACCGACATTGCAAAATATATGCGTAAGGTTTTGGCTTATAAAAAGTAATTTTGTATCAGAAAAATCCTCTTGCCTATGACAGGAGGATTTATATTATTTCCTTAATACCGATTTGCTTTTAAGGTGGTTTTTTTGTATAATTAAACCACAAAAAACTTTTCAAGGATATTTGAAATTATGAGCGAAAGACCGATTTTAGATAAAAATTTAGACAGTAAAACTTTCCGTGATTATTATTACCTAAAAGAGGAATTACTTGATTTTTGCCGGAAGAACGGTTTGCCTGTTTCCGGCGGAAAGATAGAATTAACGGAAAGAATTGCATATTACCTTGATACAGGCAAGGTAAAGCCTGCAAAGACATCAAAAAAGAAGTCTAATGCTACAATCAATATTACAGAAAATTCAAAGATAGAGCCGAATTTCGTCTGCTCGGAAAATCACAGGGCATTTTTTAAGGAGCATATAGGTAGCAGTTTTTCCTTTAATGTTGCCTTTCAAAAGTGGCTGAAAAGTAATACAGGAAAGACCTACAAGGAGGCAATTTCGGCATATTACGAAATTTTGGAGAATAAGAAACAAGGTAAAACAAAGATAGACAGGCAGTTTGAGTACAATACATATATTCGTGACTTTTTTGAGGATAACAAGGGAAAATCCTTGGAGGACGCGATCAAATGTTGGAAATATAAAAAGGCACAAAAGGGTCATAACCGCTACGAAAGGGCTGACCTTTCAGCATTAGAGTGACATAAAAGCACAGCAAAAGGGTTGTCGCAAATCAATGGATTTAGCGACAACCCTTTTTTATAGAGCTAAAAAAACAGGGCGTTTCTAAACGAAACGCCCTTATTAATTACCGTGATTTAAAATCCGCTTATATTTTTAGATATAAATTTTTGGATAAGTGTTGCATCTCTGATATTAACTTCGCCGTCCTTGTTAACATCAGCATTATCAAGGTTAATAGTAACTGTCTCGCCTGATGAATACTTTTGAACAGTTGTTACATCTCTAATATCAATGTCAGAGTCACCGTTTGCATCACCCAAGGTTCCAACAACTATTGGACTTGTAGTGGCGGTTGTTGGGGAAGTAGCGGAGGTTGTGGAGGTTGTGGTTGCAGTTGCATTATATGCTTCCCAGTTGCCGTTGCGGAAAATCTGGTTTGTTCCCGGAATTTGCTGGTCGCGTGTCTGATTTCCGCCCTGATTGCTGAATATGCACTTATCGTTTTCCTTAGGGAATGTGGCTGTCCATATGTCACCGTCATACTTTGTCATGGCAACACCCGGCCAGCTAACCTCACCGGAGTTTGTGGAGCCCACCCAGTAGTAAACATAAGGTGTAGAGAAATTTGTACTGCTGTTGTCAAAGTAGATTGTGGTGTAATCAGCAGGGTCGTAAGGCTTTTGTGTTGTGGTAGGAATAGTCGAACCGTTGTATGGCTCCCACTTGTTACCGTAGGAGAAAATCATACTTTTACCGTTAATTTCAAGGCCTGGTGCAGCGTCAGCGGGGTATCTGTTTGGAGAGGTTTTACCGGCATTGAAAATAACTCTTCCTTCCTCAAGACCTTCAGGCACTTCCATCAAATAGTAACCGGTTTTTAAGTCATATTCCATAGCCTCGCCCGGCCAAGCGCTGTTTTCAAGTGTGTTTGAACCGCTTTCGTCATAGATGTAGGCATTTACCTTGTTCCACTGATACTGGCTGTTGTCAAAGTAAATTCTTGTAACGGCTGCCGGGTCCTTCTTCTTGTAGGTGTAGGACTTATTGGATGTTTCCTCGTCATTTGAGGCTGTGATTGTAACCTTGAATTCTGCGCCAAGCTCAATATCCTCACCAACTGTAAATGTGTCGCCGTCTACAACTCTGAACGGTGTTCCGCCGTTTACGGAAACCATTGCAAAGTCTGCACCACGAAGAGAAACAGTAAGCACCTGACTGTCGTAGAAGGAGTACTTGCCCTTTAAGCTCATATTAATGGTGGAAATAGGTCCTTCAATGAGGATTGTTCCGTTTGCACCTGAGTTGAACACAGCCTTGCCGTCCTCAACAGTAGTTGTTGTTCCGTCATAGAAGTTAGTAACGGTGCTTCCGTCAGACCAAACAGAGGAAACATTAACTGCAATATCTGTGTTCTTTGGAGCGCCGATTGTGGCGATAATGTTGTCGGCAACAGTGCCGTCGTCGTAGCTTCTTGAGAAAGTGTAGCCTGTTGATCCGTTGTATGCAGTAATCTGCTGATGGTCACCTGCACCCACAGCAACGTGCCTGTTACGGAACTGACCGACCTTTTGCCAGTGAGCAAGCTCCTCTTTGTCTATAGAATCCCAGTTCATATCACTTCTAAGAGAGTGACCGCTGCCGCCGTGACCGTCAAAGGACATTCCCGGTACAGTCTTACGGTTTGTTTCGTCACCGTAGAAAATCTGTATTCCGCCGGGAAGTAGCAGGAAAGCTGAACCTTGATAAATCATATCGTCACATCTTGCAAGGGCAGAGTCGTGGGAAGAAATGTATGTGAGAACATTAAAGTCATCCCTTGTGTTGATGGTTGATGCGTAGTTTTGGTATTTTCCGTTGATGGCACTTGCGCCTGGAAGACAAGTGCCTGATGAATCAAAGTTAATCATTGAGTCAAAGCCACCCTCTGAATAGTAGCCGTCATATCCAACCTTGTGGTCCCAATGTTCACCTGTCATCCAGAAGTCCTCGTCCCAGTCAGCACCTGGCTTGCCCGGGTTGTTACTTCTCCAGGTTTTAAGAGCCTTAACACAGGAGTCCTTCAGCTTTTTCCAGGAGCCAAGCTCAACGTGTTTTGCGGTGTCGCATCTGAAACCGTCAACACCGTACTGTGAAACCCACTCTGAAAGCCACTTTACAATATAGCCGGAAACTGTGTCGGAACTGCCGTACTTTGCAACTTTTTCGTTATATGTACCCTCTTTAGTCCATTTTGTCTCAAGGATTGGTGGGATTGATACACTCTTTGTAGCTTCTGTTCTAAAGTCGGGAAGACCAGCAAGTGACATTTGCAGGTCACCGCCACTGCCCTCACTATAGCCGGGAAGACCTGAACGAACCCAGTCGGGACCCCACCATTTGCCCCAGTCACTTTCTGATGTCTTAAAGTCAATGTGGTCGTTAAGAGCGGAAACGCTGTCCAGCTTGTACTTAAAGTCTAATGCACCCGGTAGAAGTGTACCATAGCCATACTCCTCCATATCAGCAATTGTGTTGTAGCCGGAGTGATTCATAACAATATCCATAACAATTCTGATACCGTGCTTGTGGGCGGTGTCAACAAGTGTCTGGAATTCTTCCTTAGTACCAAAGTTTGCGTCTGCCTCGGTGTAGTCAAGGACATAGTAACCGTGATATGAGTAGTGTGCAAAGCCAACGCCTGAATCAACATATCCGTGAATTTGCTCGTAAGGGGCAGAGAGCCAAATTGCATTTACACCCAAGTCGTCAAAGTAGCCTGCTTCAATTTCCTGGGTAATACCTGCAAAGTCCCCACCGTGGAATGTACCCGGGGCTGTGTCCCATCCCGGAAGGGGATTTCCGTCTGCGTCTGTTGCACGACCGTAGGAGTGGTCGTTGCTTGTGTCACCATTCTTGAAACGGTCTGTAAGCAGAAAATATACAGTAGAATTGTCCCAAGAAAAGTCGTCTGCACTTGTAATTTTTGAAACTCCTGCGGAGCTTTGGTCAACATTTGCCTTGGTGCTTTCTTTGTTCACCGTTACAGCATTAGCTGTAAAACAGATAGAAACAATAGAAAGTAATATAGCAAGACAAAGGATAACCGAGATTGTTTGCTTTTTCATAATTTCTTTCCTTTCTTTTAAAATCCTAAAGATTTAGATAATGGTTTTTCACCAATTATTCCGTGTATCATTTTAGCATAATATGGATATAAAAATCTATTCTTCTTTTATACAATAAATAATGTGAAAAACTGTGTATTGATACAAATAAAATGAACAATTTGTTAATTTATTATCAAAAGAAATCCGGTTGAACAAAAAATTGGCATCAATAGATTTTGTATATTGTTTTTATTATACAGTAATAGTAAAAGAAAATTATGTAGAAATAAAAAGGAAGTTGCCAAAAGACAACTTCCTCAAATGTACTATTAGTTAAAATATTATCCAATCAATCCGCTACCGAATATTGGGGCAAAAACAAGGCTTACAATAGTCATAAGCTTGATAAGAATATTGATTGACGGACCTGATGTATCCTTAAATGGATCGCCTACGGTATCACCAACAACAGCAGCCTTGTGGCTTGGTGAACCCTTTCCACCGTGGTGTCCGCCCTCAATATACTTCTTTGCATTATCCCATGCACCGCCGGAGTTACTCATAAAGATTGCAAGTAGAACACCTGTTGTAAGTGAGCCTGCAAGCATACCGCCAAGAGATTCTGAACCCAAAAGAACACCAACAATAATAGGGGAGATAACAGCCAAAACACCGGGCAGTATCATCTGGTGCAGAGAAGCAGTTGTAGAGATTGCAACGCAATTCTTATAGTCAGGCTTACTCTTACCCTCCAGGATACCTGGGATTGTCTTGAACTGTCGCCTAACCTCTTCAATCATCTTTTGAGCAGCCTTGCTTACGCTGTCCATTGTAAGGGAAGAGAATAGGAATGGCAACATTCCGCCAATAAGCAGACCGATAACAACCTTGTAGTTCATAATGTTGATAGCTGTAACCCCAACCTTTTGTGCAAAGGTGAAGAAAAGTGCCAGAGCTGTAAGAGCAGCTGAGCCAATGGCAAAGCCTTTACCAATGGCGGCTGTTGTGTTACCCACAGCGTCAAGGGAGTCTGTAATATCCCTTACTTCTTCCGGAAGTTCGCTCATTTCAGCAATTCCGCCTGCGTTGTCAGCAATTGGACCGTATGCGTCAACAGCAACAGTAATGCCTGTTGTTGAAAGCATACCAACAGCGGCAAGGGCAATTCCGTAAATGCCGGAAGTTCCTGCAACACCGGTTCCGTTAGTTACAAAATAGGCAACAAAAATGCCAACACCTATAAGGATAATAGGAATAAGTGTGCTTTGCATACCAACAGCAATACCGCTGATGATAGTTGTTGCAGAGCCTGTTTCACTTTGTTTAGCAATTTTCTTTACAAATGGGTATTTTTCAGAGGTGTACATCTCTGTAATTGTACCAATCAAAAGTCCTACAATAAGACCTGCAATAATTGCAATTGCAAACTTAAATGAGCCAAGCATAAAGTAGCTTAATAGTATAGATGCAATAATAACAAGTGCTGATGCAATATAGGAGCCTGTGTTAAGAGCCTTTTGAGGATTCTTTCCATCCTTGCCACGGACAAAGAATGTTCCGATAATAGAAGAAATAAGTCCTATTGCAGACAGTAAGCAAGGGAATACTGCATACTTCCAAGATGAACTTCCGCTAAAAGCAATAACACCAAGAGAAATAGCAGAGATTAAAGAACCGGCATAGCTTTCAAAAAGGTCAGCGCCCATACCGGCTACATCGCCAACATTGTCGCCAACATTGTCTGCTATTGTAGCAGGGTTTCGTGGATCGTCCTCAGGTATTCCGGCCTCTACCTTACCAACAAGGTCTGCGCCAACGTCGGCAGCTTTGGTGTAAATACCACCGCCAACACGGGCAAAGAGAGCAATAGAGGATGCACCAAGGGAAAAACCAAACAAAATGTTGTCGTCACCTGTGAAAGCGTAAATAAGACAAACGCCTAAAAGTCCAAGACCGCTTACGCACATACCCATAACAGCACCACCGCTGAATGCAACGGAAAGTGCACCGTTAAGTCCCTTTTTCCTTGCGGCATTTGCAGTTCTAACATTAGCTTTTGTAGCCACGCTCATTCCGCAGTAGCCTGCTATGGTTGACAAAACAGCACCGCATAAGAATGCAAGGGCGGTTTTCCAGTTAAGTGTGTCGTTGCCTGTAACAATACCCACAACGGTTATTACAGCAAAAACAACAGCAACAAAAACAACTAAAATTTTGTACTCAGAAAATAAAAAAGCTTTTGCACCCTCATTAATAGAGGCGGCAATTTCTTTCATCCTTTCTGTACCAGCGTCTTTTTTGTTAATTCTCAGTGCCAAAATAATGGCGTAGATTAGCGCAATCACACCGCCACCGGCGGCTAAATAGGTAATGATTGTACCGGTATCCATAAAAATTCCTCCTTGTTTTAGTTTACAAAAAGTTAATA
>JAXESA010000091.1:0-2303 GCA_034116205.1 Ruminococcus sp.
GATGCTATTTAAGAATTATTTACTCAAAAAGTAATTCATCATTGTAAAGCCTTTTTCGATGTATTCACCGGTTGCCTTGGCATTTGCCTCTGTAAAGGTCTTTACACCGTTTTCCTTTTCTTCCTTACTGCTGTAAATAAGATAAGGAACAGGGTTTGACGAATGGGTTTTGATGTTCAGGGGTGTTGGGTGGTCGGGGCATACAAGGACTGCAAACTCGTCATAGTCCTTAAGGAAATCCACAACAGGTGTAAGGATTTTTTCGTCAATCAGTTCAATCGCCTTTACCTTGTTATCGTATTCTCCTCTGTGACCGCACTCGTCAGGAGCCTCAACATGGATATACACAAAGTCTTGACCGTTTTTAAATTCCTTGATGGCAGCATCTGCTTTGCCCTCAAAGTTAGTGTCAATATAGCCTGTTGCCCCATCAACATCAACGCTCTTCATCTCGGCACAAATTGCAATACCCTTTAGCAAATCAACTGCTGAAATCATTGAGCCTTTTTTGCCGAACTTCTTATAAAAGCTGTCAAGGATAGGCTTTGTACCCTCACCCCAAAGCCAGATTGAGTTTGCCGGGTTTTTGCCCTCTTCTTCCCTTTTTTTATTGAGAGGATGATTTTTCAAAAGGTCATATGACTTTTTCATAAGGTCATAAAGGGGAGCAACTGCACTTCCCTGTGGTAGGTATTCCCCAACAACTCTGCCTGATATATCGTGAGGAGGAGTAAAGGAAACATTATCCTTGTCACCATTGTCCCAAACAAGGCAATGTCTGTATGCAACACCGGCATAGAACTTAAAAATGTCGTTGCCAAGTTTTTCTTCAAGATATTCCACAAGAACTTTTGCTTCTTCTGTGGAAATATCACCGCCACAGTAGTCAACCATTGTTTTGTCCTCGTAATTTTCTTCATCAGAAAGAGTTACAAGGTTACATCTCAGAGTTACATCAGTATCCTTTAAGTCAATTCCGATTGATGCCGCTTCAAGTGGACTTCTGCCTGTGTAGTAAACAGCAGGCTCATAGCCAAGAACTGAAAGGTTTGCAACATCACTGCCGGGCTTAAGGCCCTCTGCAACAGTTTTTACCATTCCCACTTCACCCTTGGACGCAAGCATATCCATTGTTGGCTTTTTTGCAAGCTCCATTGGTGTTTTATTATTAAGTGCCTGATATGGTTCATCAGCCATACCATCGCACAGCATTACAAGATATTTCATAGTTAGTTCTCCTTATGTCCTATCATCTTTAGATAGGCGTTAATAAATCCGTCAAGGTCGCCGTCCATAACAGCGTTAACATTGCCGGTTTCAAAATTTGTTCTGTGGTCTTTAACCAAAGTGTATGGCATAAATACATAGGAACGAATCTGACTGCCCCATGTTATTTCCTTTTGAACACCCTTAATGTCCTCAATTTTTTCAAGATGCTCTCTTTCTTTGATTTCCATAAGCTTTGACATAAGCATCTTCATAGCAACATCACGGTTCTGGTACTGACTTCGCTCAACCTGGGACGCAACAACAATTCCTGTTGGTATATGAGTAAGACGAACAGCAGATGAAGTTTTGTTAACCTTCTGTCCGCCGGCACCGGACGCCCTATATACATCCATTTTGATGTCCTCGTCACGAATGTCAATCTTTATATCATCATCAATCTCCGGCATAACCTCAAGGGAGCTGAAGCTTGTGTGTCGTCTGCCTGCTGAATCAAAAGGAGAAACACGCACAAGTCGGTGAACACCTGCCTCACCTTTCAGGTAGCCATAGGCATTTTCACCCTCAACAAGAAGAACAGCAGACTTTAGTCCAGCCTCGTCACCGTCAAGGTAGTCGATTTCTTTTACATTAAAGCCGTGGTCAGCAGCCCAGCGGTTATACATTCTGTAAAGCATTTCTGCCCAGTCCTGGGCCTCTGTTCCGCCACTTCCGGCGTGGAATGTGAGGATTGCGTTGTTCTTGTCGTATTCACCTGTGAGAAGTGTTTGCAGACGTAGCTTTTCAATAGTTTCCTCTACACCGTTTACTTCACTTTCTGCCTCTTCAAAAAGTGAAAGATCCTCTTCCTCGTCAGCAAGCTCAATAAGTGCCAATGCGTCCTCATATTTTTCTACAAGAGAATTAAAACTCTCTACCTTGTTATTAAGGTCAGAAGTACGCTTAAGGACTTTCTGACTGTTTTCCATATCGTCATAAAATCCAGGCTCTGCTGCCCTGTTTTCAAGCTGTTTTATCTCGCTTTTTATAGCCTCAAGTCCCAGAGCATCTGACAAATCGTCAATCTCCGGCTTCAT
>JAXESA010000092.1:0-5529 GCA_034116205.1 Ruminococcus sp.
GTAGTGTAGCTGTTGACAATCACCTTACATCTCCCTGTCTTGCCTGTTATAGCACTCCAGTTCATTCTCAGAGGTTCACCGTGCTTACGCATACCGATAGCAGTAAAAAACTGACACAACTTCCATTCCATTTTTCTGTTAAGCAGGAGGTTTTCAACTATTGTAGAAGACCCCTTATCGGGATTTGCCCTGTCAAACAACTTAATCTTAACCTCTGCCTTTGGACAAGCGGACAACTTTGCACTGCCCTCAAACCTTTTTCTTTCAAAGCCTAAAACTTCAAAATCATAACTTCCCTCGGGAAGAATTGTAAATTCGTTATCGTTTTCAATGGTGTCATCCCAACCCATTGCAACATCATTGTTAATGTAATCTGCCATAAAAAATCATCCTTTCAAAAATTAATCAAATGGTAAATCGTTATTTTGGAATACCATATCCCTAACCTTATCCCAGAATGTGATAATCCATCCGTTAATAAACTCACTGCCGTAGTCCTTGATTTTAGTATCCTGAGGGAAATATCCCTTTTGGGACACAACAAGCTGTATATCTTCCTCTGAAATATTGTCAGCTTTCATAAGGTCAGCCAAAGCCTTTGGTATTCCGTCTAGAATGTTCACAGTTGAAGTTGAATGTTCCAAAGCAGGTGTATCATCTTCAACTATTCTGTCTAATTCAGATATTGGGTCCTCTTTCACAGCAACTTGTTCCTCTTGCGGTTGTGGTAATTGAACAGTTGGAGTATTTGAATCCGACGGAATAAACGGAGCAATTACAGAATACTCAAAGGGTTCTTCACTGTTAAGGTCGTATCTGTTCTTTGCGTCCCAACAGGGGTTGTGTACTGTGTACATCACTCTCATACCGCCGGTTGCTTTGTACTTGTTGTTTTCAGTCTTTTCAACATATGTTTTGTAATTAACAAAGAAAACAGCGTCCGCCCATTCCTTTAGTGCCGGGCCTGTCCTTTTATCAAGCTTTAATTCCCACCTGTCATAGGCTCCTGCCTCGTCAGGCTGTTCAAACTTACGCATTATGGCGTGTGCTAAAACTACAACATTAATATGTAAGTCGATTAACTCCTCAAGAAGGTTCAATACCTTGCCGAATGCCTCAAATTGATATACATAACCTTTTCCGTATCCAAAGTCCTCGATACCTTTTTTCTTTGCGTTTGCACAAACAGACTGACCACATAGCTTTTCAAGCCAATCCGCCGTATCTACAACAAAAGTTTTGCATAAGGTCGGATTTTCTTTAACATATTCGATTTGACGAATAACCATTTCCAAAGTTGCCGGTCTGTCAAATCTTCTGACATCAAGCCTCTTTGTACCACCCTCCACATCACAAAACAGAGGATTGGGAAACTTTGACGCCATAGTTGATTTACCGATTCCCTCCGGTCCGTAAATGACAACTTTTTGAGCTGACATAATCTTACCGCTTGTTATGTTCATTTTGCGCCTCCTATTTTAGATAACTTAATCATTTCGCCATTTACATCTATGGATGTATTGCTGATTGCATAAGCAAGTAATTCACTTACAACATCCTGGATGGTCTTGCCTGTCATACTTGATATAAGAACAATAGAAGAATATTGTTCAGGAAAAACTCTCACCCTTGAATATCCGCAAGAAAGGGTTTTGTTATCCAGATTTGCAGTAATTACACAACCGTTTGTCTTTGTTGTTCTGTCAGCCATAATCAAAATACTCCTTTCTGAAATTGCTTTTGAACAAATGGCTTTTGTTCTTCTTGCTTAACATAACCGTCCTCGATAATGATTGAACATTCATCCCCTGTGGACACCCTTGTTGCAATAGCCTGGAGATTTTCACTTTCAAGCCAAGAGTTAAATTCCGAAAGGGTATCAATATCCATCTGCTCCAGCTTATCAAGAAGAACAAAACCACAGTTGGGATTAAGCTTTCTGATAATTGCAGTTGCGACCTTTAACTGCTCTGAACCGCTCATACTGTCCCACTTGTAACCATTGTAGGTTAGTTCCTTGTTCTCTACTGACAGTCCCGGCAAAGGCAGGTTTGCGTTGTCGAGCAAAGCATATTTTTCTTTTCGGATGTTCTCAATCTGATGTGTAAGGGTGTCATACTTATCAACATATTGTTTAGCGTCATCCTCCGCCTTTGCCTTATCAAGGTTCGCCCTTACTTTGCGGTTGATTTCATCAATGTTGGCAATACTTTCTTCAAGCTCGGCTGTTGATTTATCCTCTAACCCCTCAACAGATGTTTTTGCAATATCAATGTCGGCAAGCAACCCTTGTTGCTTGTTCCTAAGCTCTGAAATCTTATTTTCCAGATTGCTTATTTCAACTGACACATAATCGTTCTGCTTAATAAGGCTGTCCAGATTTTCACGCTTACGCTTGTTCTCTCCGTTTTGAGCAAGTATTTCTTGCTGTTCCTTAATTAATTCAGAGGGAGAAATAGGCTCATCAGGAACATTGTCGTACTCTTCCATTTCAAGTGCGTACTTTTTCTTTTGGTCTGCAATCTGACCTATTGCGTGGCGCTGATTGTACAATGTGGTTTCCTCGTTCTCAAGTCTGTACAGTTCATCACCCACACCGATAATCTGCAAAAGAATATCAGCCTTTTCCTTGCCGGTTGCCTGCATAAATTTAGGCAAATCAAGTGCAAATTGACTGATAAATTCATTTAAAAGGGTTTGTCCGCTTTTGTTTCCCTCAGGGTCGATAACCTTAAGACTGCTATTCTTACCGCTACGCTCAACAACAATGCCGTTGGACAGCTTGATTTTAAGGTGTGGCGGAATAGTAGAGCCATCCCTCTGTGGAGAAGACGGCATAAACTTATTACCGCCAAGACACCAAGCAATACTGTCCAAAACAGAGGTTTTACCCTGACCGTTCTTCCCACCAAGGATTGTAAGTCCCTCTGATGTTGGAGTTAAGGACACAGCCCTAACCCTCTTTACATTTTCTACTTCCAAAGATGATATTTTGATAGACATTATTTTTCCTCCTTGATTTTTAACATCTTATTTGGTAAAATGAAATTGAACATATTTTGTTTGTCCGCTGTAGGAACTGCCATTCCTCAGTGGATTTTTCTTTTCAGAGAATAATATGTATATTCCCAATAAAGCCCTACATCCTTAATCAATCTCAATAACGATTTGTTATTGGGATTGTTATATGCGAATTTAAACAGTTCTTCTTTGAGGGTGTTATACTTTACCGCCAGTTGTCCGTATTCCTTTTCCAATGGCTAATATTCACCGCCTTTCTTTTCTTAAAGCTATCCAATAATTAATAATGTTAAAAGGTTTGTTAATACCTATTGAGTAACACTTATCGCAATATATAAGATACTTGATGAGAAAATCTATCACTCCTCAGGCACTTCCTTTTTCGTCAGCTTGATGTTTGCTCTGAACAAGCTAACAAGTATTGGTGTGAGCAGTATCATCAACTCACCGCCAAAACCGTTGAGATTTCTAATCGAGTTTGCAAAACTGTGAGTAATTCCAAACAAGATAATTGACATAGCGGTTATGACCATATAGGCTAAAATTTTGTACTTGATTTTTCGTTCTCTTCTTAACCTTGCCCTTTTCCTCATTTTTTCACTTCCTTATAAATCTGTTGCAGGCTATTCCTCTGTCACGATTAATGCAGTGATAAGAGCGTTTACACTTCTTGCATTGCCCTAAGGGATAACCGGGTTTGTACTTCTTCATTTTTGACACTTCCTTTACTTCTCTAATTCAGCAATACTGAATCAGGGTGGTCCTGGACATATTCTGTCATACCTTTGCTTATGTTGTTACATATAGCCTGTATGTATTTTGTTTCGTCCTCTGCAGAAAGAAAACACTTCTTGTTGCCTCTACTGTCTTTTTCGCTCCACAGCACATCCTTACCGTTTACATTTACATAAACTCTTACAGTTAGTGCCGGCATATTATCACCCCCTAAAATTTTATGTTTGTGTCGGATTGTCCTATTCTACCGGTGAGGAAAGAATAATCACCACAAGAAGAGTAACTACTACCGCCATTACCGCTGTGCCCATCCGAATCATCTCCTTTCGTCAGCCTAAAAACTTATTAATAAAGTACTGTTGTCCTTTTCCGGTGACTTTAGTAGTTTTTGTAATTCTTACCGAACCGTCAGGATTACTGATTGTTCGTTCTTTTACCTCAAATAGCTTCAACTCCATGCTCTTTTGGGTTGGCATATTTTTGCTATTACCACCCTTAATAAGGAAACCATTGTCCCTCATCCACTGAAACAATCTTTTCTGACCTATATCTACTCCATTTTGCTTTATCAGCTTTGCAAGGTCACCAATAAGTATTGATGTATCTGCTGTGCTTACTGCATCAGCAAACAAAACCTTTGGCTTATTCTCGGTGATTTGCTTGGTTTGTATCGATACAGTTTCAGAAAGAAGCTTATTTTTCTCTCTTTCCTCTTTCAGTGCTGTAAATGCCGCAATAGCAAAATCGGGATTAGATAATAACTCATCAGTTGCGTACATTCCATGTTTGCGGATTGCAGGTAATACTTCTGACGTTACCCACCTTTTGAACTTCTTTGCATTCGGCATTTTGCTTGAAAGGATAAGAGAGTAAAGACCACTTTCATTAATGACAGTCATATTCTGTGTTCCGCCGAGGGCGCCCTGAATTAGGGCATCCTTTTTATCTTCGTCATCAACATGAGTTGCTATAGCATTTCTGGCTCTTGCATATCCAAGTGTTTCTGCCACATCCTTGCCAACAAAATACGGCTCATTATCAATGGTAAGTGTTCGTACCTGTGAATTATCAAAATTCCATGTTGTTATTTCATTCATTGTCAATCCTCTTTAATAAAATATAATTTTCGAACTTAATTAGTTTCCTTTAAGAAACTACATCTGCAAAAAAAATTGACAAAATCTCCTCTTGCTTAAGTTCAAGTACTTTAGAAATTGATGCAATTTCTGACTGTTTAAAGTCAGTTTGTCCATTAATACGGGAATACATAGTCTTCTTATCCATATTTATAAGCTTTGCTAACTGTGGTACAGACAAGTTCCTTCTGGCGATTTCAGCCTTCAAATTTGCAATATTCATTTAAAAACACCTCCTTTAGGTTTCCTTTAGGACACTTACATTATATCAAAATAAAACCACATGTCAACCCCTAAAGGAAACTTTTTTATCACGTTTTGAAAAAATAGTTGCTTTTTTGAAACTTATATTATATAATCAAGTTGTCAGAAAACATATTCAAATTTTATTAAAAGGTAAATTGATATGGAAATAAGTAAATTAATAAGTGATAGAAGAAAAGAACTAGGACTTACTCTTGAAGAAGTAGGTAAAATAGTAGGAGTAAGTAAAAGTACTGTAAAGAAATGGGAAGATGGTTACATCTCCAATATGAAAAGAGATAAGATTGCTTTATTGGCCAAAGCTCTAAAGTTAAACCCTGTTGTTTTGATTACAGGAGAAGAGGATTCTGATGATGATCCACAACTTACTGAT